>JANOLM010000409.1:0-4892 GCA_031419815.1 Bacteroidia bacterium | reverse complement strand
TTAGCCTGTGGTCGGTGTTATCAGGCTGACCGAGAACTAAAAGTAACATAGAATTTTCGGATATTGAGGCATGCAAAGCAAATTCAAATCAAATCTGAATGACCAGTTGTTTTTGTTACCACCCAACATTGATGATTTTATTCCGGAAGGGCATTTAGCCCGAGTGATCAGTGAGATTGTTAACACATTTGACACTCATAAGATTGAAGAGCGGTATAGCTATCAAGGTCAAAAAAGTTATCATCCTAAGGTTCTGATAAAATTATGGGTATATGGTTATGCCACGGGAACGCTTTCAGGTAGAAAAATAGCAATGAAGTGTGAAACGGATACTGCCTATATGTATTTGTCCAGCATGTACAGGCCCGACTTTCGTACAATCAATGATTTTAGAAAAGACAACATCAAAAGTTTTGAAGGATATCTTATTGCTGTTATCAAATTATGCAGAGAACTGGGTATGGCCAACGTAGGTACTATTGCCCTTGACGGTACCAAAATCAGGGCTAATGCATCGGCAAAACAAATGAAGGATAAAGTTATGTACAGCCAATGGCTCAATGAGGTGGAGGATCAACTTGCCGACTTGACCCAACAAGCTGATGCTGTTAACGTTACTGAAGAGGAGACATTGATAAATTATAGAGGAGATGAAATACCAAAGGAGATCAGACGAAAAGAGACTCTTAGAAAAAAGATACGCCAGGCCATTGACGCTCTCAAAGACTTGGATGAAGAAACCATAAACCTAACCGATAAAGATGCACGACCGATAAAATCAGCAGGTCAGATTAAGCCCAATTATAATTGTCAGGGAGCTGTTACCTCTGATGGCATTATCGTAGCAGCCTATGTGAGCAATAATGCTAGTGATAAAGGGCAATTAACGCCACTTATTAATCAAACAGAAAAAAACACAGGCAGTCAGGTAGAAAATATTCTGGCTGACAGTGGTTATGCTTCATATGCAAATTATGAGTGGCTTGAGCAACAACAAAAGACTGCATATATTCCTGATCAGGATTATGAACACCGTGGAAAGTTAAAGGCAGAACCATATGATAAGAGTAATTTTATTTACAATCTGGAAAAGGATAATTATACATGTCCTCAAGGCAAAGAATTATTATTTGATCGGATATTTGTTCATCGGACACGCAAGCAAAAACTAAGAGTTTACAAAGGAACCCAATGTTCGACTTGCTCAGTAAGAACTGATTGCACAAATGCGAGGGTCCGACAGATTAATCAAGACATTCGAGAGCCTCTGAGGGAAAAAACCAGAAATCTTTTAGACAGCCCCCAAGGGAAACTCATTTACAAACTAAGAATGAACATGATAGAGCCTGTCTGGGGCAACATTAAATTCAATAAAAAGATAACCATGTTCCATTTGAGAGGCCTATCAAAAGTAAACGGTGAATGGATGCTGATAGCGATCGGTAATAACATTCAAAAACTGATTGCCAAGAGAGCAAAATTGAAAATGGCTGCATAGTATTTTATGAATTAATAACTTCCGTGAAGTTGGTAGCTCAAACGGAATAATAATTCTCGGTCAGCCTGTTGTCACCGGCCACCAAGTAAGTTAGGTGATCACAAGAACGAAGTCTAAAAAAAAGCTGATCTCTCAGCCTTCTTAAAATTATCTGATAAGTCCTGTATTAAGTGGCCCAAGTTTTTCCATTGCCGGCCTCTGACAACGGAAGGCAACCTTTGTATGATCCCGGCACCGCTTCGTATTGCAATACTTGTGTAGCACCTGGCTCTGAGGTGAAGAACCCTAACAATGTGAGTTCTTTCGTCATTAAAATAAATGGACGCTTTGCTTCTCTGTTTTCCTTTGCTTCTGCAACGGCAGCATCATGTGTTTTCTTCACTAACTCTACTTGTTGCTCAGGCTCGCAATAAATGAAACTGTCTCCATAGGCAGTCTTTGCTTCTTCATCGAAAGCAGTAAGACCTGTGAGGAAGCGATCCTGATCTTCTTTCTTATAGCAATCTTTTAGCATGGTATCAATAAACCCAGGCACGCCCACATCCTTAGCACCTGGTGTGTCTGTTTTTGGTATGATGATCTCCGCCACTTCCATGACAATTCGTCCCTGGTCTTCGCTAAAAAATTGCGGCACATAAGTAAGTTCGGGAGTTGTCTTGCAACCTTGCATGAGACCCGCAAATGCTGAGGCAGAAATTGCTGCACCCATCATCATTGCTGTTTTGCGCAGCGCCTCTCTCCTATCTATTATCATATTCATAGTTAAACTATTTATTGTATTACAAATTACCTTTTTTCAATTCACTAACTGCGAAATCGGCAGCCCTTGCAGTAAATGCCATGTAGGTGAGTGAAGGATTCACACACGCAGCCGAAGTCATGAAAGAACCATCCGTAACAAACACATTTTTGCACGCATGCACCTGATTGTTTCTATTCAACACCGAAGTTTTAGGGTCTTTGCCCATACGGGCCGTTCCCATTTCGTGAATACCTAAGCCAAGTCCGTGTTGCGACTTTCTATCATGGGAGCTAACGTTTTTAGCACCAGCCGCCTCCAGCATTTCGGCTGCATCGGCTGCCATGTCTATGCGCATTTTATAATCGTTCTCTTTAAATTCTGTGTCGAACAACAAGGTGGGCAAACCGTACTTATCCTTCTTGTCTTTGTTGATGGTTACTTGATTGGAGTGATCGGGCAACACTTCCCCGAAACCGCCAATTCCAATGTTCCACGCGCCAGGTGTTTCCGCAGCTTTTTTCAAATCTGCACCAATGCTTAACTCTGCTACAAGACTCGACCAGCTTTGCCTGCTGCCACCGCCTTGATAACCAAAGCCGCGCAGATAGTCGCGCTTGTCTTTGCCTATGTTGCGGAATCTCGGGACATAAACTCCATTCGCTCTGCGTCCTGAGTAATACTGATCTTCAAATCCTTCCATCTGACCGCTGGCACCAACGCCCAAATGGTGATCCATAATGTTGCAGCCAAGTTCACCACTATCATTTCCAAATCCATTGGGGAACCTGTTAGAAATTGAATTCATCATGATGAAAGCTGAACCCATGGTGGAAGCACATAGAAAAATTACTTTTGCGAAATATTCTGTCGTCTGCCCTGTTTCAGAATCCAATACTTTCACACCTGTTGCTTTGCCTTTTTTCTCATCGTAAATCAATTCATACACGATTGAATTTGGGCGCAGTGTCATGTTGTTTGAACGTTCTGCCGATGGAAGTGTGCATGCGTTGCTACTAAAGTAACCACCATAAGGGCAACCACGACTGCAAAGGTTTCTGTATTGACATGATCCACGTTGCGGACTGTTATTATGCGTAAGCGGTCCGGTAGCATGAGCAACCCGGCCAATGGTAAGGAGGCGACCGAACTTGTCCATCATGGATTTTTTCAATTCCTTTTCCACGCAATTCAATTCCATGGCGGGAAGAAACTTACTGTCGGGCAGGTGTGCAAGATTTTCTGCCTGGCCACTAATGCCTGCAAACGTTTCTACGTAATCATACCAAGGGGCAATTTCTTTGTAGCGCACCGGCCAATCAATGGAGATGCCGTCTTTTGCATTGCCTTCAAAATCTAAATCACTCCACCGATAGCTTTGGCGACCCCAAGTAAGCGAGCGACCACCTACATGATAGCCTCGCATCCAATCAAAACGCTTCCCTTCTTTTTCTGTATAAGGATTTTCAAGGTCGTTGACAAACCAATGCTTGGTTGCCTGATTGGTGGTATAGCCAGTACGGTTTTGAACACCTTGCTTTTCTAAATCTTCTTGTGTGGGTCTGCCTCCGTTTGGTATCTGCCACGGATCTTTTGTAGCAGTTGGATAATCCGGATGTTTAACATCGCGGCCACGCTCAAGTACCAATGTCTTGAGGCCTTTTTCTGAAAGCTCTTTCGCAGCCCATCCTCCACTGATACCTGTGCCGACAACGATTGCATCGTAGGTGTTTTGTTCTTGTGCGTTAATATTAAGATTCATCTTTAATAGAATTTTAAGGAACCAAATTACGGTTTTTTAGAAGACATCTTATCCATTTAATCCCTGAAGTATCAGATTATTATAGGAGTGGTTAATTTCATCTCTTAGTTTTTTAGCCGACTTTTTTGGATTAGGTTTCAGTAAACAATTTTAAAAAATAGGCCCCTATTTTTTTCATGATTTAATTGATAAAAGATCTATGGAAATTTAATGGTATCCTAAAACTTCCTACCTTCCTACTTATGAAAAAACCTTCTTCCTTCGGATTTGCTTTTGTTGCCGCATTGGGCGGTTTTCTTTTTGGTTTTGATACGGCTGTTATCTCTGGCGTTGAGAAGTCAATTCAACTCTTGTGGTCCCTTGATGATTTTTCTCACGGCTTTACTGTAGCATCAGCATTGATCGGAACAGTAATTGGTTCGATGATAGCAGGCAACCCTGCCGAAAAATACGGACGCAAAAGAGTTTTACAAGCCATTGGACTCCTCTATCTTGTAACCTCTTTGGTGACCGCACTGACATCCTCGTGGATTCCATTTTTATTATTCAGGTTTTTGGGAGGTGTAGGAGTTGGTGCCTCCTCCGTAGTTGGCCCAATGTATATTTCAGAAATTGCCCCTGCACATTCCAGAGGACGGATGGTCGCCTTGTTTCAGTTCAATATTGTGAGCGGTATCCTCATTGCCTTTATTTCAAACTACCTGCTTTCGGGAATTGGAGAAGATGCCTGGCGCTGGATGCTAGGTGTGCAAGCCATTCCATCACTTTTCTTTTTTGTCATGGTCTTTTTTGTACCTGAAAGCCCGCGTTGGCTAATTAAACAATCTCGCAAAGAGGAGGCAAAGGATGTACTTCATAAAATTGGCGAGCCTGAAGTTGAAAAAACATATGGG
>JANOLM010000408.1:0-2374 GCA_031419815.1 Bacteroidia bacterium | reverse complement strand
TTTCCACGATTGTATAAGTGATATAAGGTTCCGGGTGATAGTTTCATTTCTAGGGGAATAATGAGTTGAAAAGTTAGAAATATTTTGATAGCAAACCAACGGTCAAGAAGTCGTGCTACCGCTTGGAGTGGTGGCACGACTCAACAACTTATTTTCTTACCTTTGCGCGCATTTTAAAATATGACCTTAGAACAAGAAATAGCCAAACGCAGAACCTTTGGTATCATCAGTCACCCTGATGCCGGTAAAACCACATTAACAGAAAAGCTTTTGCTATTTGGCGGTGCTATTCAAAAGGCGGGTGCCGTAAAATCTTCCAAAATAAAAGACCATGCGCGCAGCGACTGGATGGAGATTGAAAAGCAACGTGGTATTTCGGTGGCTACTTCTGTGATGGGTTTTAATTATAAAGACATCAAGATTAATCTGCTCGATACGCCTGGTCACCAGGATTTTGCTGAAGATACCTACCGTACCCTTACAGCTGTTGACAGTGTAATCATGGTAGTAGATTGCGTGAAAGGTGTGGAGATGCAGACCGAAAAACTGATGGAAGTATGCCGTATGCGTAATACTCCTGTTCTGTGCTTTATCAATAAACTTGATCGAGAAGGTCAGGATCCATTTGACTTGTTAGATGAAATAGAAGCAAAGCTTCGCATCAAAGTGCATCCGCTGAGTTGGCCTATCAGCATGGGAAAATCTTTTAAAGGTGTTTATAGTTTATATGAAAAAAGCCTGAAACTTTTTTCGCCCAGCAAAACGACTATTGAAGAGGGAATTGAGATCACAGATATTAACGATCCTATTCTGGATCAATACGTGGGGGAGAACAACGCAAAACAATTGCGTACGGATGTAGAATTACTCAATGGCGTTTATCCTGATTTGAATGTACAGGATTATTTGGATGGAAAAGTTGCCCCGGTCTTCTTCGGCAGTGCAGTAAATAATTTTGGAGTTAAAGAATTGCTGGATACATTCATCCGTATCGCACCGCCTCCTATTCCAAGAGAAACCACATTGCGTTTAGTAAAACCTGAGGAGACAAAATTCAGCGGGTTTATTTTCAAGATACATGCTAACATGGATCCCAAACATAGAAACCGGATTGCCTTCTTGCGAGTATGTTCAGGAAAATTTGAAAGAGGTAGTAACTACCTTCATGTGAGAAACGAAAAGAGCATTCGCTTTTCAAATGCCACAGCGTTCATGGCGCAAGACCGTGAAACAGTAGATGAAGCCTGGCCTGGTGATATTGTTGGATTATTCGATACCGGGAATTTGAAAATCGGTGACTCACTTACGGAAGGTGAAAAAGGAATTTATACCGGCATCCCTAGTTTCTCGCCCGAAATCTTTAAGGAAGTGATCAATAAAGATGCGATGAAAACCAAGCAATTGGAAAAAGGATTGCTACAGTTGATGGAAGAAGGTGTTGCCCAAATGTTCACCTATGAATTAGGCAAGAAGAAAGTAATTGGAACGGTGGGAGCCTTACAATTCGAAGTCATTCAGTTTCGACTGAAGCATGAGTATAGCGCTACAGTGGAATTTGTGCCACAAAACATTTATAAAGCTTGTTGGATAAGCAGTAAGCACAGCGGGAAACTTCAGGAGTTTATCAACTCTAAGCAACGACATATTGCCCTGGACAAAGACGGTAGGGTGGTGTTTATGGCGGAGTCAAAAGCATGGCTCCAAATGGTGCAGGACAATTTTCCGGAAATCAATTTCCATTTCACTTCGGAGTTTAAGGACTAATTTTAAGTCCGATGAATTATCAAAATCTCTCGGTACTCTTTGAAGACAACCATCTCCTTGCCATCAACAAGCAATCCGGTGTGCTTGTGCAAGGCGATGTCACAGGCGATAAGCCGCTAGTTGAAATTTGCAAAGACTACATTAAAGTAAACTATCAAAAGCCAGGCGATGTGTTTTTAGGTGTTGTACATCGCCTTGACAGGCCTGTGAGTGGAGTCGTTGTTTTTGCCCGTACCTCAAAAGCACTGG
This sequence comes from Bacteroidia bacterium, assembly GCA_031419815.1. Lineage (GTDB taxonomy): Bacteria > Bacteroidota > Bacteroidia > Cytophagales > Cyclobacteriaceae > ELB16-189. The sequence continues at coordinate 361 of JANOLM010000408.1, read as the reverse complement.
AGCGGATGAACGCTCTTTTTAAAAATAGGGAAACAAAAAAAACGTATTGGGCCTTAGTAGATAAAAAACCAGTAAAGGATGCAGACACCCTCGTGCATTGGTTAGTGAAAGACGAAAAGAAAAATAAAACGACTGCCTATAAGCGTGAACATCCTGATGGCTCGCGTTCTGAATTGAGTTACAAAATTACAGGGTATCAGTCTGGATTATATTTGTTAGAGGTAAATCCGATCACAGGAAGGCCTCATCAAATACGTGTGCAGCTTGCATCTATGGGTTGCCCAATTGTGGGCGATGTTAAATATGGATATGATGAGCCTAATCCGGATGCGAGTATTTGTCTCCATTCCCGCGAACTCCA
>JANOLM010000407.1:0-1869 GCA_031419815.1 Bacteroidia bacterium | reverse complement strand
TTTACAAAAGAAGGTGAGAATGTCTCAATCACTTCATCGAGTATGGCACACACTTCCGCATAGTCAGGGGCTTCCACTAAGCGGGAGCGGTAGGGTTTAAAATCAGGAGTACCTTTAAAGTAGTTGGAGTAATGCCTGCGCATTTCAAAAATACCAAGCTTATCGCCCTTCCATCGAATTGAAAAATCAAGGTGATTTTTGGTAACACGCACACGTTCCTCCATGTCAGGTGACGGCAGCGTTTTTCCTGTAGTAAAATAATGTTTGATCTCGTTAAATATCCAAGGATTGCCGATGGCCCCGCGACCAATCATTATACCATCAATTCCATACTTATTTCTGTATTCCAATGCCTTCTCTGGAGTGTCAACGTCTCCATTGCCGAAGACTGGAATATTCATGCGCGGATTCTCTTTTATTTTGGCAATCAACGACCAATCGGCAGCACCCTTATACATCTGCGCACGCGTGCGTCCGTGAATGGTCAACGCTTTGATGCCGATGTCTTGCAACCGCTCAGCCACTTCCACTACATTTTTCGTGTTATCATCCCAGCCCAATCTGGTCTTTACCGTTACCGGAAGGTGAGTGCATTTCACAATCTCTTCGGTCATCTTCACCATTTTTGGAATGTCCTGAAGCAAAGCTGCTCCGGCACCGCGGCACGCGACAGCTTTCACCGGGCAACCATAGTTAATGTCAATCAAATCAGGGTTCACTTCCGTTGCGATCTCTGTCGACTGTACCATGTTGCCAATGTCGCCACCAAAAAGCTGGATGCCGATTGGCCGCTCGTATTCAAAAACATCAAGCTTCTGACGGCTTTTAGCTGCATCACGGATAAGACCTTCTGACGAAATAAATTCGGTGTACATCAAATCGGCACCACCCTCCTTGCACACGGCACGAAATGGCGGATCGCTCACATCCTCCATGGGGGCGAGCAATAAGGGGAATTCTCCTAAATTGATATTTCCGATCTTAACCATGTTTGATAATTCGTTCAAAAACCGCGTTGTTTGCGGCTATTCTTTTAAAGGCCACAAAATTACAATTTATTCCGGCATGGATGATAATCAGGAAAAACCCGCGTGGCTTGTGCTTGTGCTCGTAGCACTGGGAAGTTTGGTTGGTTTACTGATAGGCTCGGCCATTGGAATGGGAATTGGTTCTTTGATTTATTCGGGAGAAGGAGACTTTCTTCTGGAAGCCGTCAACCCTACTGACGAGCATATGCGTGTCCCCTTGTTGGTGGCGCAGGGGATAATTTCATTGTCCGGTTTTTTGATAGCTCCTTATTTTGTTTGGAAGACCCTTCGTAAAAAAGATATCTCTTACTTTAAAGGAAGCCCACTACACATTGGTTCGCTGATGCTGGTGTTATTAGTCGTGGTTTCATTTGCGGTGGCAGACTCTGCTGTTATTGAATGGAATCAAAACATGCAGTTTCCTGATTTTCTAAAGTCATTTGAAACATGGGCAAGGGACAAGGAGAATCAGTTGGCGGAGTTAACGCAAATGCTTGTAAAGTTTGATTCATTCGGAGAGTTTGTCATCGGGTTTGTGGTGGTCGCTATTCTGGCTGGCATCTGCGAAGAATTTTTGTTCCGCGGCATCATTCAAACTGAATTCCTGCGTGGAACAAAAAACATCCATGTCGCTATATGGATCTCCGCTTTTCTATTCAGTGCCATTCACTCACAGTTTTTTGGTTTTGTTCCACGTTTGTTGCTGGGGGTTCTGTTTGGATATTTATACCATTGGTCGGGCAATTTGATTGTTCCCATGTTTGCCCATTTTGTGAACAATGGCTTTTCTGTTGCCATGATGTATCTCCACCAGCTTGGCATGATAGACGTTAATATTGAT
>JANOLM010000406.1:0-1886 GCA_031419815.1 Bacteroidia bacterium | reverse complement strand
TTTCAGATAATCTTCCGCTAGCGGCTCGTTTCAACATTTCCATTTGAAAAAGCCTATCCTGTGCGTGCACGTATCCAAGCGCGAAGTAAGCATCCACTTCGTTTTGGGCGTAGATGTGAGGCACTCCGTAATCATCATATAAAACTTCAACTTCCTCCTTTAGCCCATCCAGTTTAAGTTCACCCGAGTAGGTTGGCTTTGTGGTTTGAAGAAATACGTAAACGCCAATGATAGCCAATAGTAGCAGAGCGGCTATATAGATAAGAATACGCTTTATTATTTTCATACGGAGGTAGATGTTATATTGAATAATCGGTCGGAAGTCAAAACGCTAAACCTTATATTTGGTAGATTATTTCTTGTTCTTTTTTTGCGGTAATAATTTGTCCTCTTTTCTGTATCCACTTTTCGCTACGCCCAAGCTTTTGCCAGTTTTCTCTTGCGCGGTCTAAGCCTTGTGCTGGATCTGAAATTTCCTGCATGCGTTCATAGCCAACTTTGGCGAGCCATTGTTTAAAAGGTTCTGCTTTTGGAGAGGGAATGGACTGGATAATCCGCAATAAACCCTGCGCATTTGCGCAGTCAGTAACATATTTTTTACCATCAGTTGATTCTATTTTCAGTTGTCGACAAATTGTCGATAACTCAATTCCGGTTACTTTCTCCCGTTTCTTCATTCGATACCAGTAATCCTTTGAATCAGGGCTGTCCGTTAAAATTTCTACCACATCCACGACAGCTAAATACCACTGTTCTTCCTTCTCATCCCAATGACTACGAACTTTTTTACTTTCGAATAATTTTATACTACTCATTTTATTAATCAGATATATCAGCTAATAAAGATTTGAAGAATGAACTCCTTAGTCACGAAAGTTAAAATAATTGAGCCGGAATTTTTACCTTGTTTAAAAATATTAACTATGAAATTCGCGCTATCTTTTTTATTCGTGCTTGGTTCAGTGGCTGTAGGGTTGCCTCAAAACAAATACGGACTGACTCCAACAACGTTGGACGGATATAAAGCCTCACTTTTAAAGGATCCATCGAAAGAACTGGTAGACCTTGAGAAATACATTCCCAACATTGTATTAGACATCCGTTACGCAACCACTAACAATTTTACCAAAGAGAAGATATACACGCTGGCAAAAGCATATGCAAGGAAACCAGTTGCCGCAGCATTGAGAAAAGTTCAGGCGGAACTAAACAAACAGGGATTGGGAGTAAAAATGTTTGATGCTTACCGTCCGTATAAAGCGACTGTTAAATTTTATGAAACGTATCACGACACCACCTATGTTGCTTCACCCTACAGAGGTTCTCGTCACAATCGCGGCTGTGCGTTGGACATGACTATCATTAACCTAAAAACAAAAGAGGAGTTAAAGATGCCCACCGGTTACGATTCTTTTAGTAAAGATGCGTGGCCAACAACTCCCGTCAAGGATGCTGAAGCCCGGAAGAATCGTGAACTGATTATCAGCGTTATGGAGAAGCATGGCTTTAAAGTAAATGCTTCTGAATGGTGGCACTTTGATTTCATCGGCTGGCAAAAATTTGAGGTGATGGATATTGATTTTGAAGAACTGGAAACCAGTAGGCAGTAAGCAGTTGGCAATGGGCTGTCTTTGAGAAGAAAATTCGTTAATTTTGATTATGGACTATAAAGAATACATCGAAATTAATCCTACGATCCGTTTTGGTAAGCCTTGTATAATGGGAACACGGATTTCTGTTTATGATGTTTTGGCGTGGCTTGCCTCCGGAATGAGTTATGAGGAAATATTGACTGATTTTCCTCAATTAAAGCGTGACCACATCCTAGCCTGTCTTGCGTATGCTGCTGATAAGGAAAGAAAAGTAAAAGTAGTTCCTTCATAGCT
>JANOLM010000405.1:0-1771 GCA_031419815.1 Bacteroidia bacterium | reverse complement strand
CTTTAATTATCAAAGTCCGCTGAGTGCCAACCTTGATGGAAGACCAATCAGTCCGGTAAAAAGATTATTCAGCTTGCTTGGTACGGAGCGCAAAGAAATTATTTACATTTTATTCTATGCCATCATCATTGGTTTTGTAAGCCTTATCCTTCCATTGGGCATACAAACTACGGTAGAACTGGTGTCAGGTGGTGTAGTCTTTAGTTCGGTATATGTAATGATAGGTTTGGTAATTGTGGGGGTTTTGATAACAGGCGGCCTGCAAATAGTCCAAATCAGTCTGGTAGAATTTCTACAGCGAAGAATTTTTTCAAAAGCTGCTTTTGAATTTGCTTATCGGCTGCCACGTTTGCGAATGGAAGCCATTCTTAAAAACTATGCACCTGAATTGGTGAACCGATTCTTTGATGTGATAACCATTCAAAAAGGACTGCCAAAATTATTAATTGATCTTTCTTCGTCTGCGATCCAGATTTTGTTTGGCTTGTTACTGATTTCCTTGTATCACCCCTTCTTTGTTTTCTTTGGATTGATATTACTGGCCAGTTTGGTTGCTATTTTTTATGCCACTGGTCCGCGCGGACTTAACTCCTCTATTCAAGAATCAAAATACAAGTATAGGGTTGCCCAATGGCTGGAAGAATTAGCGCGTGCACTTCCTTCCTTCAAACTCGCTGGCAACACTGATCTGCCTATCCGCAAGACAGATTACAATGTGAACAATTATCTAAAATATAGAAAGACCCACTTCAGCACGTTGGTTACCCAATTCTCCTTCATTGTGCTGTTTAAAGCATTTATTACGGGGGGGTTGTTAATCATGGGTACGTTGTTGGTCATTGATCGCAAAATAACCCTAGGCCAATTTGTCGCAGCTGAAATTGTCATTATCCTCATTTTAAATGCCGTAGAGAAAATCATCATGTATATGGATGTTGTATATGATCTATTGACTGCTGTAGACAAAGTTTCTCATGTGACGGACATTCCCATCGAAAAGACAGGAGGAATGGATTTTGCAAGCACAGACCCCAAGGGCTTTGCTATCCGAACAAAAGACTTGAGCTATCGTTATGCCGAAAGCAATAAGTACGCACTTCAAAATTTAGATATCCAGATCAGTCCGGGTCAAATTGTGTGCATATCCGGGCCTGGCGATGCTGGAAAAACAACACTGACCAATATCCTTACGGGATTTTATACTGACTTTGAAGGAGTGGCCACGATTAATCAATATTCGTTGCGCGATCTGGACTTAACGCACCTGCGTGATCAGATGGCAAAAAATATTTCGCAGGAAGATCTATTTGACGGAACTCTTTTAGAAAACCTAACCGTAGGCAAGGCTAACACTACTGTTGAATATGTAATCAAAGCAATTGACCAAGTTGGGCTAAGCGATGACATCAATCGACTTCCGCAAGGACTTGAAACACCAATCGTAAGTGGGGGTAAAGGGTTATCACACACAATGGTTCAAAAATTAATTCTGGCCCGATGCCTGGCCAAACGGCCAAAGCTCATTGTACTAAATGATTTTTTCTCAGCGCTAACAAAATCTGATAAAATGAAATTGCTCAGTTGCCTGATCCGTGAAGATCGCACCTGGACTTTGCTTGTGATCTCCAATGATCCCCTTATTATGAGTGCGTGTGAAAATATCATCGTCATGGAAGAGGGCAAAATAAAGAATGAAGGCACGTTTGAAGTTTTGTTAAAGAAAGGTGAACTACAGGATTTTACTTATTAAACCATCATGCTAAACCTATCG
>JANOLM010000404.1:0-2871 GCA_031419815.1 Bacteroidia bacterium | reverse complement strand
CCAGAATTGTTGCTCGATTTTTCTCCAGCACATACCATTTTGTTTGATGGCAATCAGTTGTCTTCCTTTACCCATAAGGAGTCTATTGAGTTTGCCATAGCCGTAAGGGGAAGAGTAACTGATGAAAATGGATCTGCTTTTCCAGGAGTTAACGTGCTGGTTAAGGGAACAACGCTTGGAACATCAACAGATGCTAATGGTGAGTATGCATTGTCTGTAAAAGATGAGAATGACATATTAGTTTTTTCTTCTATCGGCTATGCTTCTGAGGAGGTCACTGTTGGCTCAAGAACCACGATTGATCTTTCAATGAAGCCGGATATAAAGTCCTTGGAAGAGGTAGTAGTAACTGCATTGGGCATTAAGAAAGAAACAAAAAGATTAGGATATGCAACCTCCAGTGCAACGCCCGATCAAATTACTGAAAATCGTACCACGAATTTTATAAATGGGTTACAAGGGAAAATGGCAGGGGTAAATATTACCCCCATGGGCACTGGCCCTTCAGGTTCGAGCAAAATTCGTATCCGCGGACAATCATCCTTTGGTGCTCAAAATAGTCCACTCATAGTAGTTAACGGTATACCTATTGACAATACAACTTTTGGTGTAGGCGGAAGTTTTGGTGGTCGCGGGGCAACTGGCAGCACAGATGGTGGCGATGGGCTTACCAGCATAAACCCCGATGATATTGAGTCAATGACTGTGCTGAAAGGTGGTGCAGCCGCAGCCTTATACGGGTCGCGTGCAAAGGATGGCGTCATCATGATTACTACCAAATCAGGTAGTAAGACAAAAGGGATTGGCGTTGAGTTTAACACAAACTATACATCAGATACCCCATTGGATTTCACCGATTTTCAATATGAGTATGGACAAGGTGAGTTTGGCGCCAGGCCAACTACACCAAATCCCACATCAGGTGTCTGGAGCTTTGGCAAAAAATTTCAGCCCGGAATGACGCAGGTACTATTTGATGGTGTAACAGCACCCTATGAACCAGTGAAAGACCGTATTAGTAAATTCTATCGGGTTGGAAACACGTTGACAAATACGATAACACTTTCCTCAGGAGGCGAAAATGGAGGCATCAATCTGTCAGTGGCAAATATGACTAACAAAAGTATTCAGCCAAATACAGGTTTTGACAGAAAAACACTCAACCTTGGCTTTACTCAAAACATCACCAAAAAATTAATTCTTTCAGGCAACATCGCCTATTCAAATGAAAAGAATAAAAACCCGGTAGTTATAGCTGGACAGGACATCAGTACTCCGGTAGTTGTCTACACAATGTCCAACTCTATGCCATTAGATCTTTTATCTGAAAAACGTGTTGACCCTAACGGAAATGAGTATGTATGGTCACGGTTTAGAAACAGAACAAATCCCTATATGTCTGTATATAACCGCTTTGAGAATATCCAGCGCGACCGTCTTTTTGGTAATATAACAGCGCGATATAATTTCAATGACTGGTTATACCTTCAAGGCCGGATAGGTCAGGATTATTTTTCTCGCAACCATGATTTTAATGACCCTACCGGGAGAGCATCAAATCCTGCTGCGCCAGCAGGTTTCGTCAATGGAAGGTACACGCAAGAAGTGATACGAGCACGCGAATTGAATGCTGATTTTCTACTGGGCGCCAGGCGTAAATTTGGTGACTTCGGTGTGGATGTAAGTTTGGGTGGCAATCAACGTTATTCCCGTTTTGACCAGAATGTTGTTTTTGTGCAAGACTTTGTTGTCAAGAACCTCTACACGGTTATGAATGGGCGCGTAAAAGATCCGTTTTATGATCTGCAAGAAAAGAAAACTAATTCTTTGTATGGTGCTGCTGAATTGTCCTATAAAGAATTTTTATACTTAAACCTTACAGCTCGTAACGACTGGTTCTCTACTTTATCACCAGCGAATAGAAGTATTCTTTACCCTTCTGTCAATGGAAGTTTTGTGTTTTCGCAAGCATTCGAAAACTTACCCAACTGGCTTTCTTATGGAAAGATCAGAGCTGGATATGCTCAGGTAGGTAGTGACGGTGATGTCGCACCTTATTCAAACAATCTTTTCTATGGCGTAAACAATAATTTGTTCCCAAATCCAGCAGGCGCTTCGCAGCCAGTTGGCACTATCCCTTCCGGCACAGTCCCGAATGGTGATTTAAAGCCCATGCGCGTCTCTGAAGCTGAGGTTGGCGCTGAAATAAAGTTTTTTTCAAATCGAGTTGGATTAGATTTTACCTACTATAACAAAATAAGCCGAGACCAAATTCTCGCAGCACAAATTTCAGATGCTTCCGGATATGTAGATAAGTTAATCAACGTAGGTGAGAGCAAAAATAATGGTGTTGAATTAATGGTAACGGGAGTGCCAGTGCAAACCACAAATTTTAAGTGGGACATAAGCTTTAATGGTTCCTACAATAACTCTGAAGTATTGAATTTAGGGCCTGGCGTTAAAGAGATTATAGTGGGTGGCAATCCTGGCAATAACTCTATTCGCCAGGTGGTAGGAGAACAAGTTGGCGGATTGTATGTAACATCTTATTTGAGGGATGCCGAAGGCAGACAGGTATTTGATAATATCAATGGAAGGCCGTTGCGTGGACCAAACCCTATTCGTGTGGGTAGTGCTATTCCCCGATATTTTGGTGGTATTTACAATTCCTTTAATTATAAGGGAATAAGCTTATCTGTCTTGATTGATTTTAAATTAGGACATTATCTGGGATCACAGACAAATTTCAATCTCTGGCGACATGGCTTGCATAAAGCAACATTGAATGGCCGCGAGCAAGGATATGTAGTGGGTGAAGGTGTCAATCAGAAAGGGGAAATTAATACCGTTCAAACCCCACTTCAAACCTAT
>JANOLM010000403.1:0-12431 GCA_031419815.1 Bacteroidia bacterium | reverse complement strand
TGAACTTCATGGCCGGGATATTTATATCCGGGAAGGATGTGTGAATTGTCATACGCAAATGGTGCGACCGTTTCGCTCAGAGACGGAACGCTATGGAGAGTATTCTAAAGCCGGAGAATATGTTTATGATCATCCATTCCTATGGGGATCGAAACGAACCGGTCCTGATTTGCAGCGCCTGAGCGGAAAGTATTCCAACGCCTGGCATTACAATCACATGCTGGCGCCTGATGCTGTTTCAACAGGTTCAATTATGCCAGCATATCCATGGTTGTTTGAACAAATCATTGACAAAAATCAAACGGCAAAAAAGATCACGGCCTTGAGATTCGTTGGGGTGCCTTATGAAGAAGGGTATGAAGCAATTGCCAATGAACAATTGGATAAGCAGGCATTGGAAATAGTCACCAATCTGAAAGGGGATGGAATTGAAGTAATGCCCGAAGCAGAAATTGTGGCATTGATTGCATACCTGCAGCGGCTCGGCAGGGATATTAAAGGTGAAAAAGTAGTTCAAAAATAGGTTTAATCAATACCCATCTTATGTATAACAACGTACTTCAAAGCATTGACAACATCGCCATCTGGCCTCTGATTTCGTTTGTGATCTTCTTCCTGTTCTTTCTTTGCCTTCTGCTTTGGGTTTTTACAGCCGACAAAGAATTTATAAAACACATGGAAGGCCTCCCAATGGAATCAGATATGGATGACAGTCTAATAAAAGATTCGACAGTATCTCAAAAGGAAAGTCTATGAAAAAAATAGCATTGATATGCTTGAGTATGCTAGTGACCACGGCACTTTCAGCACAAGACATAACTCCGATTGGTAAGAGTTTTTGGAGCGACCCTTTTAATGATCCGCTCTTTCCACTATACATGCTTAGCCTTTTTATTTTTATTGTAATTATCCTGGTGTTGATTGTTGCCACAATCATGTTGCGTGTGCTCAATGTGATGGTGAGGAAAGCAACCGAAGAAAATGCTGCCAAGCTTGGGATACCTTATGTTCCCCAGCAGAGTTGGTGGGAAAAATTCTGGATAAGAATAAATGCATTAGTACCTGTAGAGAAGGAAAAGGCCATTGAGCTTGCCCACGACTATGATGGAATACGTGAATTGGATAACCACCTGCCTCCCTGGTGGAAATGGTTATTCTATTTTACTATAGGGTGGGCAGTTGTTTACATGGTGGTCTACCACGTTTTAGATACACTTCCACTCTCGGTGCAAGAATATGAAAATGAACTAGCCTTGGCTGACGAGCAAGCAAGAATTTTTAAAGCCTCACAACCCGTGGCTGTGATTGATGAGAATAGCCTGGCGTTTATCAAAGATGAAGAAATTATAGTAAAGGGTAAAAAGATATTCATGAGTAACAATTGCGGATCATGTCATCGCAATGACGGAGGTGGCAATATGATTGGCCCCAACTTGACTGATGCTTATTGGTTGCACGGTGGGGATATCAAACAAATATTTTCCATTATCAAAAACGGTGCGGTGGAAAAAGCGATGCCGGCCTGGGGCAAAGTCATGAGCCAAAAAGATGTGCGTGATGTTGCTTTTTATGTGATGAGCCTTCAAGAGTCGAATCCGGAAAATGCCAAGGTGGCGCAAGGAGAGCTTTACAAACCAAAGCCGGACACGACATCAACGGACAGCTTAAAAGTGCGGGCATTGAATGAATAAGTGAGGGTAAAATGTAAGAATGGAAATCACAAAAGGCAGCGATGATTTGTATCGCTATGATGAGGAGTTTCGGGATACCATTGCTACAGTCGATAAAAAGGGCAAGAGGATCTGGCTGTTTCCGAAAAAACCAGGAGGCACGCTTCATCAATGGCGGGTGGTGGTCACGGTAGTGCTGTTATTCATTTTTTTTTCCGGACCGTTTCTAAAAATTGGAGGTCGCCCTTTTTTACTGCTTAATATTTTTGAACGCAAGTTTGTCGTATTTGGTCAAGCCTTCTGGCCGCAGGATTTTGTATTGTTGGCAATCACACTCATAACCTTCTTTGTTTTTATCATCCTTTTCACGGTGGTCTTTGGCAGAATCTGGTGCGGATGGATGTGCCCACAAACACTTTTCATGGAAATGGTATTTCGTAAAATTGAATACTGGATTGAAGGTGACGGCCCTGCTCAACAGAGATTAAGAGACGAACCTCTAAGTCTGAGGAAAATTGGTAAAAAATTATTCAAGCATTCCTTATTTATTTTAATTTCTGCATTGATCGCGCATACCGCCATGGCTTATTTAATTGGGGTTGATCAAACATTTGAAATTATTCATCATTCACCTTCAGAAAACCTGGCTGGCTTCATGGGCCTTGTTGGTTTTGCAGGAATATTCTACGCAGTGTTTGCTAAATTCCGCGAACAGGCATGTACTGCAGTTTGCCCGTATGGAAGACTCCAGAGTGTGCTGTTGAGTAAGGATTCTATTGTAGTCGCGTATGATTGGTTGAGGGGTGAACCACGTTCGAAATTGAGAAAGCACCCGGTGACTGAAATAAAGTCTGGAGATTGTATCGATTGTAAATTATGTGTACACGTTTGCCCTACCGGCATTGACATACGAAATGGTACCCAATTGGAATGCGTGAACTGCACCGCCTGCATAGATGCCTGTGATGAAGTCATGCTCAAAATCAACAAGCCACAGGGATTAATCAGATATGCTTCTTATAATTCAATTCAGAATGGAGTAATGAAACTTATCACTCCCCGTGTGATCGGATATTCTATTGTTCTTTTAGGTTTGATTGGCCTGCTTAGCTTTACGTTGCTCACGCGCTCTGATGTAGAGACAAACGTTTTTAAAGTTTCGGGTACATTATACCAGCGGAGTGAGGACGGCTTTATTACCAATCTTTACAATGTTGAGTTTGTTAATAAAACATTTGAAGACCTTCCATTGGAAATAAAAGTAGAGTCACCTGTTACTGCTTCGCTTGTAAAGGCCGATGGAAAAGCCATAACTGCTCCTGCAGAAGGTTTGTTAAAAGTCATTTATTTTATCAAGATTCCCGCTGCCAGTATTACAACAGCCCGAACCGTTGTCATTCTGGGCGTATACAAGGATGGCAAATTGCTTGAAAAAGTGAAGGTGAAATTTATCGGACCTGTAAGTAAACCTTTTAAAAACTAGAATTATGAATTGGGGAAAATGGATTGTTGTCTCTTTTATTTTGTTTGCAGTGTTTATCGGTGTTCTTGTTACAGTGTGTGTGCGAGAGGACATCAACCTGGTCTCTAAAAATTACTACTCCGATGAGCTGGCCTACCAACAACAAATTGACCGCATCAACAACACTTCGCAACTGGAAGAAAAGCCAAGGCTCCTCGTTGTTGACCAGGCATTGGAAATACATTTCAATCAATTTAATAACCTGGATAAAGGTGAATTAATTTTGTTTCGCCCTTCTGATGTACGATTTGATAAAAAATTTATTCTTCACGCTGCTTCGGCTGAGGTTCAGAAATTTGACGTGAGCCATTTAACTAAAGGGATGTACCGCGCAAAAATGCAGTGGACTATGAATGGTAAGGAATATTTTTTCGAGAACATTGTCAATCTTTAAACTAACTGAAATAATCTCCTAAACTATATGTGGCTTACCGCTTTGGTTATTGGATTTACTGGCAGTTTGCATTGCATAGGCATGTGCAGTCCACTGGCGTTGGCCGTTACTTCTTTACGAAAACCGTTTATAATTAACCGTTTGGTTTATAATGGTGGAAGAATTTTTAGCTACGGATTGCTAGGTGCAATTGTGAGTGCTTTTGGGTCGCTGTTTGACCTTTCTGGATTTCAAAATATTCTTACAGTAACATTAGGTGGTGTATTGGTTATTATAGGATTGACAGGCCTCAGTCACATCCGCATTCCTATTCTTACCGGAGTAATTCAAAGAATTGGTATTGCCATTAAAAATTTATTCTCCCGATTCTTACAAAAGAAGACAATCCTTTCAATTACTATAATGGGTATGCTTAACGGACTTCTGCCGTGTGGCCTGACTTATCTGGCATTGACCTATTGTCTTACAGTTGGCAATGCCGCTAATGGTTTTTTTTTCATGCTCATTTTCGGGGCTGGAACTTTGCCGATGATGCTTGGTATTACTTCTGTACTCCAAGTGTTAATCAGCCGCTTTAATTTTAGTTTTCGAAATTTCACCACCGTTGCTATGATTGCGTTGGGTGCTCTGCTGATTACAAGAAGTGTATATGTGCAATACCACGAAAATGGCAATCTTCCGTCTGCAGACTCAATTATTATCTGCAAGTAATACTACTATGCTGGTTGCTTAGCGACATAGCTTTTGGTTTATCCAGAATGAATCTCACGCATGCCCTACCTGCCGGCAGTCAGGTACTTAGTACTCAGTACAATCGGGTTTTCATCCAACTATTCGATTTTGATTCTTTATGATTTATGACTCTGATCATAACCTAAATCAGGTTAAACTGTGATTTTTGACCGTTATAATGATCATGAAGAAGATGAATGAGCATTCGTGTTTTTTGCTATCACTCTATTGGAATCTTCCAGTTAGGTTTTTTGTGCCTAAAGTCAGCCAGAACACTGATTTCCATCATATTTTAATGAAGTGCGTTGAGGTAGGTTTACTCAAAAAAAGGACTATGATCGATATAGGTGTGCTAAAAAAGTATGGGGCTAAGGAGATCACACACAAAAAAGACGATATAATTTTTCGCGAGCAGGGAGAGGCATTGAATTATTTCCAAGTGCTGGAAGGTTCCATTAAAATGATTACCACTAGTGCTGATGGCCAGGAGTTTATCCAAGGGATTTTTAAATCAACAGATAGTTTTGGAGAGCCTCCGTTATTTTGCTCATTTCCTTATCCCAGCACAGCAGTGGTGCTTGAGCCATCGGTGATCATTAAGCTTGGTAAGGAAAAATTCTTTCACTTACTAAAAGAAAATTTTGAGATTCATCTTCATCTTGATAATATTTTATGCCAACGCTTGAAATATAAATCCATGATTCTTTCTGAAATTTCATTTTACGATCCTGAGCATCGCATTATGAGTCTGCTGAAATATCTGAAAGATGACTCAACGCGCAGTGTTGTCCCCAAAAATAAAGTGACAAGTTATACTCACACCTATGTCGTTCCATTTACCCGTCAGCAAATTGCAGATATGAGCGGCCTTCGTGTTGAAACTGTTATTCGCACTGTAAAAAGAATGGAAGGTGATGGAAAGCTTCAACTGGTTGGAAGAAAAATAACGTTGTAAATTTTAAAAAACTATTAATATTATGAAATACATATTTCTCATTTCAATCGCTTCATTCGCATTTTCTTGCGCACCAGATAAACCAAAAAGTTCGGAAGAATTTCCTGATCACCCTGCTACTGAGTCAGCGGTTGAAGAAATTATCAATGATCCCACCAAAGGCCTTGGTGCGGTTAAAAATGTAACCCTCAAAACTCCGCTTGAACTCGATCGGGTAGGAAGGGGTCTTGCTATTTATGAGATGAAATGTTCTGCCTGCCACAAGCTTACCGATCAACGTGTTGTTGGTCCTGGCTGGAAGGATGTCACCACACGCAGACAGCCCGAGTGGATTATGAATATGATCACCAATGTTGATGTGATGCTTGATAAAGATCCGGAGGCGCAGAAGATGTTGGAGCTTTGTCTAATGCGTATGCCAAATCAAAATGTGTCGATTGGTGATGCACGAGATGTTCTTGAATTTATGCGCCAGAATGATGGTGTAAAATAAATAGTTATATATAATCTAAAAACAAAACTAACCTTATCTATAAAAAAATGAAAACACTAATAAAGCCGTTCGTTCTCCTACTGGCAGGAGCATCAGCATTTATATTTTATGGTTGCAAGCCCAAAGGCCCGCAAGAGGCAATTGTTGGCGATGCAGCTTCAAAGGTGTACGTAGCCCCTGGAAAGTACGATGAGTTTTACAACATTGTATCAGGTGGATTCAATGGCCAACTTAGCATTTATGGAATCCCTTCAGGGCGATTACTTAAAATACTTCCTGTTTTTTCAGTATTCCCCGAAAACGGATATGGCTATAGCGAGGAGACAAAACCAATGCTAAATACTTCTCACGGTTTTGTTCCCTGGGATGATCTGCACCATGTTGCTATTTCTACCACCAAAGGTGTGCACGATGGCCGATGGGTTTTTGCTAATGGCAACAATACACCTCGCGTTGCGCGTGTAAGTTTAAAATCTTTCAGAACAGAGGAGATATTGGAGATACCTAACAGCGGAGGAAACCATTCTTCTCCCTTCATTACTGAAAACACGGAATACGTAATTGCTGGAACTCGCTTTAGTATTCCCATGGGAGGAAAGGATGTTCCGATCAGTTCATACAAGGAAAATTTCAAAGGGTCTATCAGCTTTATAAAAGTCGACTCGACAAGCGGCCGCATGAATATTGCTTTTCAGCTCAGAACCCCTGGTTTTAACTTTGATTTAAGTCGTGGAGGAAAAGGCCCGTCACATGGCTGGTTCTTCTTTTCATGTTACAATACTGAACAAGCTTACACGCTGCTTGAAGTCAATGCTTCTCAAAAAGATAAGGACTTTATCATGGCGGTGAACTGGAAGAAAGCTGAAGAATATATTGCGCAAGGGAAAGGAACAAAGGAGAAAGCCAATTATGCCCATAATATTTACAATGACAAGACACATACGGCTACTTCAACTATGGAGAAAGAAGTTACCGTATTGGATATAACTCAATTTCCTGACATCGCCTATTTTATACCGTGTCCTAAGTCACCACACGGAGCGGACGTAGACCCATCTGGTGAATACATTGTGGCTTCAGGCAAATTGGCCGCTATCATTCCTGTATTTTCATTCATTAAAATTCAGAAAGCCATAGCCGATAAAGATTTTGAGGGTGATTTTGCTGGAGTACCTGTGATTAAGTATGAATCTGCCTTGCATGGTGAAGTGAAGAAGCCGGGCCTTGGCCCTTTGCATACTGAGTTTGATGATAAGGGCAATGCCTATACCTCCCTCTTTGTGGATTCTAAAATTGTAAAATGGAATGTAAAGACTTTAGAAATATTAGATAGAATATCTACTTATTATTCGATTGGCCACTTGAGTGTAATGGGAGGACCAACTATGAAACCATATGGCAAATATATGGTGGCATATAATAAAATTACCAAAGACCGTTATCTGCCCACAGGGCCTGAGCTTGCACAATCAGCACAACTGTATGATATCTCGGGAGATAAAATGAAGTTGCTTTTAGATTTCCCTACTGTAGGGGAGCCTCACTATGCGGAAGCTATTCCGGCCAGTATGATTCAGGCTAATTCACTAAAGATTTATAAGATTGAAGAGAATGAACACCCTTACGCAGCTAAAGGAGAAGGCAAGGCACGCGTAGAGCGCAAAGGAAAAGAAGTGCATGTGTATATGACTGCAATTCGTTCACACTTAACGCCAGATAACATTGAAGGCATTAAGTTAGGTGATGTGGTTTACTTCCACGTAACCAATTTGGAACAAGACTGGGATGTGCCACACGGTTTTGCGGTGAAAGGTGCAGCTAATGCAGAAATCCTTATTATGCCAGGTGAGACACAAACGCTGAAGTGGACTCCAGATGAAGTAGGTGTGTCACCTTTTTATTGTACAGATTTTTGTTCAGCACTACATCAGGAGATGCAGGGATATGCGCGCGTATCACCTGCGGGAAGCAACGTGCCTCTCAAGTTTTCAACAGGTGTGGTCGAGGAGACAGGCTCAAAGAAGTAAGTTTCATAGTTTACAGGATGAGTAAGGCGTCTCAGTTTTGGGACGCCTTTTTTACACACTACAATGAAATCATTAAAAGTATTTACAAGAGTTGCCGTTGGGTTGTCTGCACTAACACTCATCTCTGCCTATTTTGTTCCGCTTTGGCAAATCCTGATGTGGGCTCCGCAATATCCAGAAGGGTTGGAGATGAAAATCTGGATCAATACTATCACGGGTGATGTCAGAACCATCAGCGCATTAAATCACTACATCGGCATGAAGACAATTGAGGTTAGCATGTTTCCGGAGTTTGGTTACATGATTTACGTGGTGGGAGCTATTATTGGTACGGGACTACTAGCGAGTATCCTCAACAAAAGATTTATGCTCGTCACCTACTTATTGGTGATTCTAGCTGCTGGTATTGGTGCACTGGTAGATTTTTATTTGTGGGGATATGATTATGGACATAACTTGAATCCTGAAGCCCCGATTAAAATTGAAGGAATGTCCTATCAACCTCCTTTGATTGGAACAAAGGTGTTATTGAATTTCACTGCCTTCTCCGGGCCTGATATTGGAGGCTGGATTTTTATTGGAGTTGGTGTGCTTCTTTGTGGATTGGTATTCTATGAATGGAAAAGTAATAAGTCATAAAATGAGCTCAATTGGTTGTTTTTTTTTATCGGTGTTTAGTATCCTCTTATTGATTTCATGCTCAACACAACCTGAACCTCTGGTCTATGGCACAGACGTATGTCACTTTTGTAAAATGACCCTGATGGACAATAAATTTGGTGCCGAGCTGGTTACTAAAAAAGGAAAGGTGTATAAGTTTGATGATATGAATTGTTTCTTGAATTTTTATAATTCAGGGAAGGAAAATGTTGAAGATTTTGAACATACACTGGTGATTGATTACTCAAATCCAGGTAAATTGATTGATGCCACCAACGGATTTTATCTAAAGTCTGTGGAGATCAGAACCCCTATGAATAGTCAGGTAGCGGCTTTTGAGACCAAGCCAAGTATGGATAACTTTAAGAAACAATGGAAAGGAATTTATCTGGGATGGGGCGAAGTGATTACACAGTTCAAGTGAGGCGCGGCACTATTCTTTTATTAGTATTTTTTTTCTCTTTCGTGGCTTCTGCCCGCACGTGGATAGTTGATCCTAAAGGAAAAATTAAATCCATTAAATCAGCAATTGAATTTTCTGTGAAGGGTGATACAATCCGCATCATGCCGGGTGTTTATAAAGAAGGCAATCTGATTATTCAAAAATCTATCACCATTATTGGTATCAACTTTCCTGTTTTAGATGGTGAAAAGAAGGTTGAGATCTTTACGATTGCTGCTAATGATGTTTCTATCATTGGCTTGCGGATGATCAATACGGGCATTGGAAGTATCAATGACATCTCCGCTATTAACGCCCTTGATGCAAAGCGATTAAGGGTATTGAACAATCAATTTGAAAACACCTTTTTTGGAATTCACCTGGCAAATTGCACTGGCAGTTTAATTGAGAATAATGTACTTCATTCCAATGCGGAAGCAGAGCATCAGATTGCAAATGGCATTCATGCCTGGAAATGTGATTCACTTATCATTCGCGGTAATAAGGTGAGCGGCCATCGCGATGGCATCTATTTTGAGTTTGTTACTCATTCACTTGTTGCAAACAACTTCAGCCATCACAACATGCGGTACGGTTTGCATTTCATGTTTTCACACAACGATGAATATCGATCCAATATCTTTCAAAATAATGGAGCAGGTGTTGCGGTTATGTACACCAAGGGTGTAAAGATGCTGGGAAATAGATTTGAAGATAATTGGGGCTCCTCTTCATATGGTCTTTTGTTAAAGGACATTAGCGATAGTCGAATAGAGCAGAATCATTTTTCAAAAAATACGGTTGCAGTGTATATGGAAGGCTCAAGCAGATGTCATTTTTTGCAAAATATTTTCAATGGAAACGGCTGGGCTGTAAAAATTCAGGCCAACTGCGATGAGAATGTTTTTTTGAAGAATAGTTTTCTTTCTAACACATTCGATATGGCCACTAATGGATCCTTGGTTTTAAATACGGTTGATGCCAATTATTGGGATAAGTATGAAGGTTACGATTTGAATAAGGATAGAGTGGGGGATGTTCCTTTTCATCCAGTTAGTTTATATTCGATGGTCATTGAAAAGATGCCATCGGCTGTCATGTTGTGGCGCAGCTTTTTGGTATACATGCTAGACCGAACCGAAAAAGTAGTACCTTCCATTACCCCAGAGAATTTGAAAGATCTTCATCCTGCTATGAGAAAGTATCAATTTAATGATAAGTTAATAGATGAAACGTTAATCGTTAATCGAAAAAAGTTAACTGGAGGGAGATAGAAAAGTGAACAACTATTAACGAATAACGAATAACTATTAACCATTAACCACTAACGATTCCAATGATTACAGTTTCTGATGTAAGTAAAAAGTTTGGGAAGCTGGAGGTGTTGAAATCGGTTGGCATTGATTTCAATCCAGGTACTTCCTATGCTGTGATAGGCCCCAACGGATCTGGAAAAACAACCTTGATCAAATGTATTTTGGGAATGGTGCTGCCTGACACTGGAATAATTACAGTGAATGGAAAGTCGATTGCTAATGATTGGACCTATCGAAACCTAATTGGTTATATGCCGCAAATCGGGCGCTATCCGGATCAAATGAAGATTGGGCAAATCTTTGATATGATTCGTGATTTGCGCCAGGATCAATCTCACATTGATGAAGATCTGATAAAGGAATTTAAGCTGGATCGCATGCGTGATAAACGCATGCATACTCTTTCTGGCGGAACCAGGCAAAAAGTAAGTGCTTCCCTTGCCTTTTTATTTAATCCGAGTATTATGATTTTGGATGAACCTACGGCCGGTCTTGATCCGATAGCGGTGGAGATTCTCAAAGCAAAAATACTGGCTGAGAAAATCAAAGACCACACTTTTCTAATCACATCACACATCATGAGCGATCTCGATGAATTGACATCGCATGTTGTGTACCTGGAGGAGGGTAGGATATTATTTAATGATACTATTGACCTTCTCAAGGAAGAGACTGGTGAGCTAAAGCTTGGTCGCGCCATTGCGACTATTATGAAGAGAAATCTAAAGACAACGGAAACGGTACAAAGTGCTACGTAGCAAATGTGTCAATACGTTTTATTCAAATGAACTATAAATGCGAAGTAGTATGATCAAGATCGCCAAATACGTGTTGTATGATATTTTGCGTAATCGCTTTGTCATGTTGTACACCCTCTTTTTGTTACTTGTTACATTAAGTATGTTCAGCCTTGACACTGATCCAGGAAAGTCAACCTTAAGCCTATTAAATATTATTCTTTTAGTAGTTCCGCTGGTTAGCATTATTTTTACCACTATTCATTTTTTTAATTCGTATGAGTTCATAGAACTTTTACTTGCGCAACCGGTGAATCGCAAAACAATTTACTTTGCTGAATATTTCTCCATCTCACTAGCTTTATCGGCTGCGTATTTGATTGGCGTGGCCTTGCCTTTACTCATTTTTAATTTTAACGATAGCGCTATCTATCTCATTATATCCGGGCTCTTATTGACGTTTGTTTTTGTGGCGTTGGCCTTCGGTGCTTCCGTATCTACACGTGATAAAGCGAAAGCCATTGGGGTGGCACTTTTATTCTGGTTTTACTTCTCACTGATTTACGATGGTTTTATACTTTATATCATCTATAGTTTTAGCGAATACCCGCTAGATAAAATTACGCTACTACTTGTTTCTCTAAATCCAATTGATCTGGCTCGCATTATTATATTACTAAAACTGGACTTGTCTGCCTTGATGGGATATACAGGAGCTTTTTACAAAAATTTCTTTGGCAGCAACCTGGGCATCATTTATTCATTTCTCTTTTTAATTATCTGGATCCTGGTTCCTTTGTTGCTAGCGATGAGAAGATTTGTAAAAAAAGACATTTAAGACTAACTTTTAGTTCTGCACACTTTTCCTTCGCTTGCAAAGTGATTTTTTTCTCTGACGTTCGCGCCTGCCTGCCGCCTCCCGAAGTCGTACGCCTGCCTGGCAGGTAGGCAGGTGATTTACTTTTAATATATTTTGGAGAGAAGGCGCATTTGGGCTACGTTTGGCTTCTATAGAAATCACATGCTTAAAGAAGAACCCAAATAAATTAAGAGAGTAGTGACTACAAAATTCATAATAGTATTAAGCCAACTATTGATAATACTAGTATTATCAACTAATTTATGTTGGGCTCAACGCACAGACATAGGAAGCTGGAACATTATAAATGTAAAGTATAACATTAATGAGAAATGGAGTGTGTTTGGCGAAGCTCAATTACGTTCATTAAAATTTTATAATCACTTTCACTATCACGAGTTTAAGGGCGGGCTTGAGTATAAAGTTCACCAGCAGGCTAAATTAACGCTTGGTGCGGGTAATTATGATACTTATAAGGAAGGCGGCAACTTTATTTTACCTAAAAACAACGATGAATTTCGGCTATGGCCTCAGATTGTTTTACTTCAATCTGTTGGGAAACTGAAAATCGAACAACGTTATAGAACTGAATTTAGATTTACCAGCAACGGATATCGAAATCGT
>JANOLM010000402.1:0-15554 GCA_031419815.1 Bacteroidia bacterium | reverse complement strand
TGGAATTTCTATTTCGTAGTAATTCTCATCAAAGTCTGTACCTAATCGGAGGAAGCCAACCAATTGATTATCCTTTAGGCTCTCATTTTCTTTCACGCTCCCGGCATGTGCATGCATAAACATTTTGATGCGGCCGTAATTGAAAAAGTCCATGGAAACGTTTTTGAAAATAGAGCGTCCGTCTCCATCGGGCAAATCGGTTACGCAAAGTTGAACCGATTGTTCGTTCTGTCTTCGTTGCTGATATGAAGTATTGTCACGATCGCGTTTGAGTGGTTCCACATAGGCAACTTTTTCCTGACTACCCTGACCATTTTCTTCCACGCTTACGGTAGACACCGAAAAATTATCAAGGTTAGGTTCAAGCACTTCTCCAAATTTTGATTCTTCCAGATTGCCCGTGTAGCGCCTCCATCGGTTGCCTACAAACCTGAAATTGGCAAGCCTCATTACGAAGGGTTGCGAAAAGCCCGTCAGGTACATACGGGCATATCGGATGGATTTGAACCCCGTGATATCACCTACCTTTTCATCAAATTGGCGTACAGGTATCCTGAACAAATACCAACTAACATTATCTCCGTTAACTACATTTGTAATCTTATCAACAATATATTTTTTTCCTACTTCTAGCGCGCCTGGCTTTAGATCAACGTTGTAGGTATAATATTCTTCCAGGTCGCTTAGCGTGTTGTCTTGGTTCAAGTCCTCGTTCTCTGGTATAGTAGTTCCCTGCGCTGGCTCATTCGTGCTGAAGATGGGCGAGTTTTTTTCATGTCCGTTAAATTTTTTATAACGTTCCAGGATTTTGGCCTCATCATCATAGTCGGCACTAAACGGACTTAAGAAATCATCGGCCGAAGGATCTAACCTCACAATCGCTGCAGCAGTTGGCGCTGTTGTAGTTACCGCATTTATAAAATCTTTGAAGTAATCATTTTCTTTTTCGTTGCCCAATCCGTCTAAGCCAACATCCTGATTTTGCCGGGAAGGCCCCTCATTGTTGAAGGCAGCATTCAAATATTGCTGTGTTGTAACATAACCCCAGGCATTAGGAGTTGCCCCTCCGCCCGCAAGGTTTCCATCGGGTGGCAATCCATTTTCGAAAGCATGTTTACCATCGCGCATCAAATCTTCCGAAAGGCTGCCTAAATGGAATACTACTTTGCCACCTGTTGTGTTTGACCGCGGCTCTCCGCGGCCATCAATAATATTTCCATTTCCAGATGGCGTATTGATAAAGGGATCCATCAGCCAGAATTCAACATATTCAATGTTGGATTTGTCCCAGTCCACTTCGTTGCGGATGGCGGTAGTTATACCACCCCAATTGCTGGTTGGGTTTTTCAGAGTGCCATCAGTATTGAGATCGGGATTGTAATTGTAAGGCCCTCTTTCTTCAGGATAGTAGGCCACATCAAAAATCTGTTCGTAAAAATTTCCAATTAAATTATCACGATAAGGAAAAATTTCCTGTGGTTCCACAGCCCGCACATAATGATTTTCCTGGTCTTTTATTTTAATGCCAGCTGGTTTATAACGATTTCCGGAACCATCGCGCTGAAACTGATTATCGATTTGATACCAGGCAATCTTTGCCCTTTTATAACCAGCTTTTAAATCATTGATGTCACCATTGGAAAGATCAAAACGATTGTCCTCTGTTTTAGGAACGGTGGAAAGTTTCCAGCCCACCGGATTTAAAAGACTATACGGTGTAGAGGAGTTCTCAAAATCGTCAATGAACGAAGTGCCTTCTCCTTTTACAATGTTTGACGTGCCCGGAAGCAACTGTGCCCATTCTGCATTTAGGTTAACGGTAGATACTTCTTTGGTTTGCAGAAAAGGAAGGGCATCTACCATTTTTGTTAGAATGCGGGAATTTTTTTTCATGTTCATGTCCATGCCATACTGAACGTTGCGTGCCGGCTCATTGCCTATGAGATTGCGTGTAACGAGGGCACGTTCGTTATAATAAAGAAGTGTTGAGCCTAAATTAATATCATCATTTAGTTTGTAATCCAGCCGGGTTCCTATCAGCGACCGTGTTTGAAAAGCAAAAGGATCTTGTTGCTCGTAAGTGATGCTGATGTTTTTACCCGAGCTTAGAATTCCTTCATTTAGAATGGTAACCTTTCCAAAGGTGTAGTCCATTGTATAATCTGTGCCTTCGCGCAAAGGTGTGCCCCCAGCAAAAACTTTCACCGAGCCTGGTGCAATGCCAAATCCCTGAATGACAATATCCTTACCAGATCCTGCCTTGAAAGAACCGACAAACCAAAATTTGTTTTTGGTAGCTACCAATTCTGCCTCGGCCTTGGTGGTATGGTAAAGGGTGTCAAAAACATATTTTTGGATGAGACGGTCGCGGGTAGCTTCGTTTGTTTCTTTTTTAAAGAGATTTCGCAATGCTGTATTAAAAGGTTCCAGGTAAGGCAAAATGATGAGGCCGGTTTCTGTTTGCACCGTAATCTTATCCACAAAATCAAAGTTGCCATCGGGCTGGGGGTCATTGTAAGGGTTCAACCGATCCAGGCCCATTACTTCAATCAACTGTCTGGTTCGTGCGTAATCGCCTTCCTGTAATTGTGGGTTATCAATACCGGTGCGGTCATCGCGATAAATCACCCGAAGCTGAAAGTTTTCGCGAGTAAGCTGTGTTACATTTAGGTTATAGATATTTTTCATCATCAGGTTCCAGGTTGGAAGTATTTTTCCAGTAGGGTCTTTGATGCTGATTTTTCTAGGACGTAGCATTTTTAAATAGACAACCTCTTTGGCGTCCTTATTGGAATAGTCCTCTGTCAACTCGCCTACTTTAAAGACGCGGCCGTTATAGGTGTATTCATATGCAACTGCAAGGGCCTCATCATTTTGAAGCTTCCGCTGAATGGTGATGTAGCCGAGTTCTTTGTGAAAAGTAAATTCGGTGGTAGCCAGTTTTCGTGCGCTGGTAATCTTTTCAAAGTCGGTACCATTTACAAACGGTTTTCCCGGAAGAAGATTTTCGAGCTCTTGGTTGATGCCATCTGATTCGGCTGGAACTTTGCTCACTAAATCAAAAAGATCATTTGCACTATTGCTGGTGGGTGATTGTTGGGGATCTTTACTTTTATCATAGTAACCCTTTCTGTAGACCTTATCCGATTCGCCCAGATCCATAAGGCCAACTACATCGCGCTGAGTTTGAGTGTCAACCGTTCTGTTAATCAAATAAACTTCAATGCGTGTGACGTTAACGCCAGAGGTAATCTGTGGAAGTGTGCTGAGCCAACCTTCAAAATTATCGCGGAAGAATTGACCCAGGAAAAAGTGACGGTTCTCATCATAGTTCGATCCAACAATTTCAAAAGGCCTTCCCTGGCTAGTGCCACTCGTGTTGCCTTGTATTTCAATACTTGATTGCTTCCCGCGCTGCGTTGTAGCTATCGTGGTCACAAATAATTTTCCAAACTGCATTTGCGCTTTTACGCCAAACAAGTTTTGCGATCCTGTAATCAAACTATTATTGAGAGGAAGGCTAACGTTACCCAGCTCCAGTTTTTTCAGCACATCCTCTTTGAAGCCGGAATATTCCACCTTCATGTTATTTTGAAAATCGAAGGAATTATTGTTGTCAAAGTTGGTGGCCACTTTCAGTTTCTCACCAATTTTACCGACTACGCTAAGATTAATTTGTTGATCAAATTCAAAACCACCATTTCGTTGCTGACGAATATTGATGTTTGGATTTTCAATTTTTTGCCAGGAGCCGCCAAAGTCTAATGTTACAAATCCACGAGGGATAAGTTCCACGTAACTTCCTCCAAAAATCCGGTCGAGGGTAGGGCTCATATAGATTTTAGGTAACAGGTTTCGGCCACTGACTGCGCTTTCACCGTCCAGCGCTTTGCTTCGACCCTGCCAATAGCTTTTAAGTATGCTTCGTTCCTGCTGCCGGCTAAACTCTTCAAAACTCATGGAAGAGGTGGGCCTGAAATTTACATTCCCTATTTTTTCAAAAATATTATAGTTCATGCCCGAGTCTATCTGCACATCCAGGCTTAGGCTCTTTGGGTCTTTTAAAAATAGCGGGGAATAAGTTGTTGTGTTTGAGAACGGATCACCGTACCTGTCGCGCGGACGAAAAGAAGGCAGGTAGGGATTTATAATTTTGCTGCGGACGGTATCAGTGCGGGTGGTGTCTTGCTTTTGGGCGAACGCAGTAGTAAGTCCAAGCCATGTTGCTATAAACATGCTCAGTCCAAAAATGAACCGCGGCTTCCGTAGGATAGGGATCAATCGAATCTCAGGCGTTTTTGAGTGACTGTTTGACCAGTTCTTCTAAACTAATGGTATTTCCAGACTTTTTCAGAACCGTGTCAATGCTTTTCTCGGCCACAGCTTTACTGATGCCAAGGGTCATTAACGCACCTAACGCCTCCTGCCGCATAGTATTGTGGGTAGAACCAGGAATCCCAGACATTTCCTCAGCTCCTTTTTTTAGTTTGTCTTTCAATTCAAGGATCAGGCGCTGGGCTGTTTTTCCGCCAATGCCTTTCACGGCCTGTAGGGTGGCTGTATCCTCGTGGATGATGGCATTTCTCAACTCTGTTGTAGACAAATAAGAGAGTACCACCATAGCGGTATTCGGGCCCACGCCATTTACAGAAATCAGGTTTTGGAACATACTTTTTTCGGCATCAGAGGAAAACCCGAACAGGATCTGTGCGTCTTCGCGAACGTGCATATACGTTGACAGCTTGATGGCCTCCTTGTCTTTAATCTCCGAAAAAGTATTCAGCGAAATGCTTACGTGATACCCAACACCATTTACATCAATGATGACAAAAGTAGGTTCCTTGTGTGCCAGCTTTCCATTTAGATAAGCAATCATAATCAGGACTTGGGACTTAGGGCTTGGGGCTTGGGGCTTGGGACTTGGGACTTGGGACTTGGGTCATAGGGCTTGGGACTTAGGCGTGGAATTTTCTTTCACATCCCCTAGGGAGTTGATGTAACTGTTTATCATTTTGCCAATGATTTCAATTTCTGAAATAATTTTATTGAATTGATCTTCTGAAAGTAGGTTTCGGCTGTAAGCTTTTACCAACCAGGTTTTGGTTTCGAAAAGAGAGCCTCTCGAATAATAGCTGAAGTTTTTTATTTCTTTAAAATGATACCGACCTAAACCTTCTGAAAGATTGGCAGCAACTGAGTCGCAAGCTCTTACCAATTGCTTACCGATAGTGTCCTTTTGAAAATAATTCCAGCCATCCACAAGATTCCAGGTTTCTTCGCCTAAGCTCATTGCCAAGCCGTATACTTTAAAATCTTCTAAGGAATGTATCATTTCTGTTCGTGATTATTTTCAAACTTAAAAGCTACGCTAAGACCCAAGCCCTATGACCCAAGTCCTAAATATGTTCATTCCTTTCCTGCAACTGCGCGTCTACTACAGCTATGGCTGCCATGTTCACAATTTCCCGAATGGAACTGCCAAGTTGTAATACGTGTACCGGCTTTTTCATACCCAGAAGTATTGGTCCTATGGCCTCTGCCCCTCCTATTTCCATTAACAGCTTATACGCAATATTGCCTGAAGCAAGGTTGGGAAAAATGAGTGTATTTGCACCTTCTTTTGCCAAAGAGCTGAACGGATAATTTTCTTTTTGCAAATCTGTGTTCAACGCAACATTGGCCTGAATGTCACCTTCGATTATCAAGTCAGGATATTTTTCTTTTGCAAGGCGTACGGCTTCACGTGTTTTGTCGGGAATGTCACCTTTACTGGATCCAAAATTTGAGTACGACAACATCGCAACACGCGGCTCATAATCAAAAAATTTAACCCCTCGTTTTGCCAGGCCAATGATTCCAACTAATTCCTCTGCAGTTGGGTCTACATTCACCGTGCAATCCGCAAAAAAGAAATTTCCTTTTTTGTTCATGATGATATACATGCCCGCTACGCGCTTCACACCTGGAGCCATTCCAATTATCTGTAGTGATGGCAAAATAGTTTTCGAGTAGTCTTTGGTAAGCCCGGATACCAAAGCATCGGCTTCGCCAAACTCAACCATCATGGCACCAAAACCATTGCGGTCTCGAATCTGCCGATTGGCATCCGAAATCGTGGCCCCTTTGCGCTGACGGTTTTCATAATAATGTCGGGCGTATTTTTCCGTCAGAGCTTTTTCTTCTCGAGGATCAACAATTTTACACTCGCCTAGTTCAAGGTTGTGTTCTTTGATCAACCGTTCAATTTCAGATCGGCTGCCCAATAAAATTGGGTGAGCTATTCCTTCATCTTGCAAGACTTGTGCAGCCTTTAAGATTTTATGATTATCAGCTTCGGCAAAGACCACACGCTTAGGATTTTTCTTGGCGAGATCGATTATTCGCGAAGTAAGCTTATCATCAATACCGATTCTCTTTAACAAATCCTGATGATATTTTCCCCAATCTTTAATTGGGTTTGTTGCCATGCCAGAATCCATGGCTGCTTTTGCTACGGCTGGTGAAATCGTGGTGATCAACCGTGGATCAAGTGGCTTTGGGATAAGGTATTGTTTGCCGAACTGGATCTTTGTGTCACCGTAGGCCTTAATCACCATATCGGGCACAGGCTCTTTGGCAAGAATTGACAATGCTTTCACAGCAGCAAGTTTCATCGCCTCATTTATTTCTGTTGCGCGCACATCCAGGGCACCCCGGAAAATATAAGGAAAGCCCAACACATTGTTCACCTGATTAGGATGATCGGAACGGCCCGTGGCCATGATCAGATCAGGACGGGTTTTCATGGCCACGTCATAGGCGATCTCTGGATTAGGATTTGCCAACGCAAAAACAATTGGATCACCGGCCATGTTGAGAATATCCTGAGGAGTAAGGATATCAGCTTTTGACAACCCAATGAAAACATCGGCACCTTTTATGGCTTGCTGCAACGTAAGCACCTCACGCGCTGTGGCAAATTCTGCTTTGATAGGGTCTAGTTGATCGCGGTCAATACGAATTACCCCTTGGCTATCGCACATGATCAGGTTTTCGCGGGTTAACCCGAGTGAAAAATATAAGCGTGTGCAAGAGACAGCAGCAGCACCGGCACCATTGACTACTAAAACAATCTCATCAATTTTTTTACCTACAATCTCCAATGCGTTCAGAAGAGCGGCACTTGAGATAATGGCAGTGCCGTGCTGATCATCGTGCATGACAGGGATGTTCATCTTTTCGCGAAGCTCGGTTTCAATTTTAAAACATTCCGGTGCTTTGATGTCTTCCAGGTTTATCCCCCCGAAAGTAGGTTCAAGTGATTTAACAATTTTTATAAAAGAATCGGGGTCTTCTTCATCTATCTCAATGTCAAAAACATCAATACCTGCAAACTTTTTAAAAAGTACACCCTTACCTTCCATCACAGGCTTTGATGCTTCCGGGCCAATATTTCCAAGACCTAATACCGCAGTGCCGTTGGTGATCACCGCTACCAGATTTCCTTTCGCAGTATATTTATAGACATCTTCTTTGTTGGCAGCAATTTCTTTGCAAGGTTCCGCTACGCCAGGCGAATAGGCCAGGGCCAAGTCAAGTTGAGTGCTTAAAGTTTTGGTAGGTACTACTTCAATTTTCCCGGGTTGTCCTTGTGAGTGATAGTCAAGGGCATCCTGCCTGCGGATCTTTATAGACATAGATTGGTTTTTTTAAACCTAAAAGCAATTTACAATTAAATGTCAAAACTTAGAGTAATTCCAAAGACTTGGTTGCAGTCAAAAGTTCCTTCTCCTCTGAGTATACATTCAAGATTTAAATTAGCGAGCTTAATAATTTTGAATCTTGATCTTGAAATTGTGGACTGATCCTATTTGGCTTTAGGTACTACTATTTGATTGCTGGTCTTGAAAGTGAAAAGGATAGTTTCCAGCTCACGCATGATCTCGCGCTGGCTTCGGCTTGGACTGAAGGTAAAGCCTTCTATATAATAAAGATATCCGGTGCCTTCATCTACCAACGTATAACTGACAAAAGGCCCACCCATCGAAAAATTATTGGCGCGCCACAATCCGCGTGTTTCCATCGCGAACTGATTGTTGAAATTTATCTGGCGAGATTCTACTGGAACGAACGGAACTGTTGTTTCGGTAATCAAATAGGAATCACTGACCTCGGGATCTTCAAACAAATACTTTTTGCAAACCTCATCTCTGAATCTGATAAGGCTGTCTTTTTTAAACTGTTCGGGTGAGGAATATTTTTTGCGGGCAATAAAAATATCTTTATCATCTCGGGGATTGATCTGGCGCACCCACAGAAAGTCTTTTTCATTGATCACTAGCTTATATCCAAAGGGTACTTTCATATCAGCCTTCATATTTTTTTTCATCCAATCACTTATACCTTTCTGCTGACCTGCTTTGAGCAAAGATTTGCTCAGGCGATCTCGTTCAGTCTTGTCAAAATAGTCAACTAATTGCTGGCGATTTTTACTAATGTTAGCAATCAGCTCTTGCTCGGTGTTGCCAAAGAGGTACATCACCTCTTGTCCTTTGGCGAATACATTGTTGGTCGTACTCACGTAAAGGTTAGGGTCGGATTTTATTTTTTGAATAAAATCTGGCGTGAAAATCTTTTTTACGATGGCGGCACCTTGTGAACGCTTATCAAGCGAGGTGGCAAAAATTAAATTTCTTCTTTGTTTTAAAACAAAATTTAATTTACGTGGATCAATCCAGTGCATATTATAAATATATTCTGTCCTGGGAAGGCCTCTCATCTCAGCATTAAAAGTGGAGTCAAGCATGGCGCCAAGTGGACCCTTCCATTGAAGTGAGTCCATCACTAAATACATATCACCAGATATGCCTGAAGCGGGTGGGAGGTTCTCGCCCTTTTTGCCAGAACAAGAGATAATCGATACACTGATAATGATGGAAGCCAGAATTTTTTTCATTGGGTAATAATTGATAAAGAAGTTATAACCTGTAGTATCCTATAATTCAAGATAACAAGGAAGGTCACATAAATGATTTAAGAATTCCAGGATTTTGAAATGAATACTTCAAAATGCCTAGCCAACAATAAGCTTTTGCCCTGGTTGGAGCTTATTCGTTTTGAGATTGTTCAGGCTTTTAATTTTTTCTATGGTGAGCCCTTGAAACTTTTTAGAAATATCCCACAATGAATCACCAGGCTGAACCGTATACACTTTACCTTGAGGAGAAGAAAAAACTTCTGTAGTGACGCGAGGCGTTTTAGAGGCAATCACGGTCCCGGAAGGGAGAATCCAAATGTTCAATCTCTGACCTGGGCGAATAACATTGCTTTGTAAATTATTCCAGCGCTTAATATCGTCCACTCTTACATGATGGCGCTGCGCAATTAATCCGATTACATCTCCCGACTTAACGGAATACGTAACCGATTCCCTTCCGTACGTGCTTCCTGTTGTTTTTTTAGCAACCATTTCTAATTCCCTCCTGCCAACTTTTGAAGCCGAATCCAGAATAGAAACCCTGTTCATTTCCAGATTTAGTTTAGCATGAACGGGAATTTTAACGGTGTACGTTTTTCCGGTTTCGGGAATAGCATTTCGTTGTACGGATGGATTTAATTTTTGCAAATCCTCCACACACGTACCGGTGAGTTTTGCAAATGTTTCGAAGTGAAGGAATTTTTTTATCTGAAGTGTGTCATGAGGCATTAATTCCTCGCGCGCTGTTTCAATTATATTGTGTTCAGCGGCATGGTTCATGGCATAGATGATGGCTACATATTGTGGTACATAAGCCCGTGTTTCGCGTGGCAGAAAAGGATATACTTCCCAAAATGATTTTTTATATCCACTTCTGCGAATGGCTTTGCGAACGGTTCCTGGCCCCGAGTTGTAAGCTGCCAGTGCAAGTTCCCAGTCGTGAAACATTGAATAGAGCTGAGACAAATATTTACAGGCAGCTTCAGTAGATTTCTCCGGATCCATGCGATCATCCAGATACCAATCATACTTTAAGTTAAAATACTTTCCGGTCCCTGCCATAAATTGCCAGAGCCCAACTGCTCGTGCCCGTGATACCGCTTTCGGGTTTAATCCCGACTCAATGACAGAAAGATATTTTAACTCATCGGGCAGGTTATACTTTTCAAAATACTTTTCGAACAAGGGAAAGAATAAATCTTTTCTGCGTATCACCATTCGTGTGTAGTCCCGGTCTTTTACTACAAAGTAGTTGATGAAAGCATGGGTTTTATCATTATACGTTAAGGGTACTTTTTTCTGCAGACAGCTCAAGCGATCAGCAATCAATTCAGGGGTTTCATCGGCAGGTATAAATTCCAGGTCTTGAGTGGGAACGAACGTTACTAGCGGGTGAAGTGTATCCAGTGGATTTCTTATTTCCAGGTTAGCTTGTGGTACAGCAATAGTGTCAACCTCCAACTCCTGTGCGAACGAGGAGTAAGCCCACGCCCACAACACCCAACATAAAGCCAACTTTCTCATACGCTATTTCTATTTACCTAATGTAAGGAAAAGATTATCCTAATTTTTTCAAAAGCCGTGAAAACTGAAAGAGTTTAGATTCTTCAAAATCATTTGCCATCACTTGCAATCCAATCGGCAACCCCTTGTCATCTGTTCCGCATGGAACTGAAATACTCGGTACCCCCACCACATTAGCTTGAACGGAAAATAAATCTGCTAAGTACATTTCCACGGGGTTTTCAGTGTGTTCACCCAGTTTAAATGCGGTCGTGGGCGTGGTAGGCATTAAAATAAAATCATATTCATTCAAAAGCACCTTGGTTCTGTCGCGGATAAGCCTCCTCACCTTTTGTGCTTTGGTGTAATAAGCATCGTAATAACGTGCACTTAATACGAAAGTGCCCACCAAAATCCTGCGTTGTACTTCTTTTCCAAATGCCTCAGACCGTGTTTTTTTATAAAGCGATTGAAGATCGCGCGTATTGGGACTTCGATAGCCATAACGGACACCATCATAACGTGATAAATTTGAACTGGCTTCTGCCGTTGTTAGCACATAGTAGGTAGGCAGGATATAATCCATCAACGGAAATTCAATTTCTTCAACGGTATGTCCATCCGATTTTAACTCATTTATTTTTCGGGTAATGCTCTCCCGGATTTCGCGCTGCAAGGCTGGCGATTCAATCTCGTTGATATACGCCACCTTATATTTTTTCTTTTCAGCAGATTCTATTTCTTCTGAATAAGCAGGAACTGGTGTTCTTGAAACAGTGCTGTCATACTCATCAGCCCCGGCAATTACCTCCAGCACCAATGCAATGTCTTCAACATTTTTAGAGAAAATGCCGATGCAATCAAATGATGATCCAAAGGCAATTAATCCATATCGGGAGATGCGCGAATAGGTTGGTTTCAGACCGATGATGCCGCAAAATGCTGCAGGCTGTCTAACCGAACCGCCTGTGTCAGATCCTAAAGAGACCTGGCACATATCAGCCATCACGGCTACGGCCGATCCACCCGATGAACCTCCAGGAACACGCTCTTCATCAATCGCATTTAATACCGGCCCGAAAGAAGAGTTCTCATTGGAAGAACCCATGGCGAACTCATCGCAGTTTTGCCGTCCAATAATAATGGCATCTTCATCGAGCAAACGCTGAACAGCCGTCCCATTAAATTGCGAGACAAATCCTTCAAGAATTTTACTGCCAGCTTGCAAGGGATGATCTTTGTAACACAGCACATCTTTGATGCCTACAACAAGTCCTGCTAGTTTGCCAGCAGTTCCGTTTTTGATTTTATGATCTACTTGCTCAGCACGGGCGAGCGCTTCCTTGGCGTATACGCTCAAAAAAGCATTAAGGTGTTTTTTATGTTGGATGTGAGAGAGATGAAAATTAACCCTCTCCACGCAAGAGAGGATTCCATTCTTAAGATCGTGCTGGATTTCCTGAAAACTCGAGTACGTCTTCAACGCTTATTTTACATCATCAATCTTGGGGACTTCCTTTCCAGCATCATCCACTTCTTTTTTAACATCTTTTACCGCATCCTTAAATTCGCGGATACCTTTTCCAAGACCCTTTGCAAATTCAGGTATTTTCTTGGCGCCAAAAAAAATCAGCACAAACAGTCCGATAATCACCCACTCGCCCATACCGGGCATTCCAAACAAAAGTATTGCGTCCATAGCATTATAAAATTAGACAGTAAAGATACGTATTTAAATTAAAAGTATAAGTCAAATTTCAACCGTTCAAAGTCAAAAATGATTACTACAAAGAATTTTGATTTGCTTGCACGGAAATTTTGCCAAATCAATTTTTAAGCCAGGCCTGGGGATCAAGAGCTACGGTACTTTTACGAATTTGAAAACGCAATTCTGAAATGCCATCGCTATTGATAGAAACCTTTCCGATTTCCTGATTGGTGGTCACTTTTTGACCTTGTTTGACGAAAACCTCTTTGAGGCCTGAGTAAACCGTAAAATATTCTCCATGACTGATAATCACAGAACTGCCAATGGCGGGAATGAATGCCACCCTTCTTACTTCCCCTTGAAAGATGGATTTTACTTTTTCGTCTAATTTGGTTTGAATATTGATTCCATCATTTTGTAATTCAATACCCTTCAAAACGGGATGATTTTGACGGCCAAAGCGCTGGGACACAAATCCGGCAGTGGGCCACGGAAAATTTGATTTATTCTCCTCAAATGAAGAGGATAAAGCAATGGAGGCTTCTACTATTTTTGGTGCGTTATCCGACCTTTTTTCTCTCGCCTCCCGTGCTTCTCGGGCTGCGCGTTCCAATTCTTCCCTGATAATGTCATTGATCATCTTATCGAGTTGAGCTACCGCTTTTTTTGTTTCACCCAAATCTATCTTTAATCGCTTCTCTTCTTTTTCCAACGACCGCACTACAGTCTTTTGTTTTTTCTTTAGGTTGGTAAGATTGTCACTCTCGGTGACTTCTTCAGTCAATAAAGTATTCTTCTGATCTTTAATAGTTTCTGTTTGCTTTACTTGCGCACTCAGAAGATTTTGAACGCGTCCCATCACCTCGGCTTGTTCTTGCCTGACATCTCCATACTGCTCCATATATTTTAAACGCATGAGCATTTGATCAAAAGATTCGGCTGAAAAAAGAAAGGTAAGCTTCGTAATTTTGCCACTGGCCTTTTGTGCGGAGAACAGCATAGCCGCATACTCTTCCTTTAATTTGGCAAGGTCTTTTTCAAGAGCAGAAATGATATCGTTATTTTCATTGATATCTTCTTCAAGTAGGGCAATCTCGCCTTTTATGGAGCCAATAAGATTTTCCTGATCGCGGATGCGCTGGTTAAGGGCAGTGAGTTGTCCTAATGAATTTTTTTTCTGTTGAGTGGTTTGCGAAAGGATTTTCTCAGTCTCTTTTATCTTCTCTACATTCTTCTGCTTTTCTTTTTGAAGTTGGTTCTTATTTTTCTGAGCAAAAGAGGTGCGTGATATTAAAATCAAAAAGAAGAGAAGTCCGTAAAATATGTGCCTACCTGCGTTCATACTTCCGTGGAATATTGAAGGGAAACCTAAGTTCACGGTCACCTACTTCTGCTTTGGTGTACTCAAAGGTAATTGTATTACTTAAAACCCCTGACACGGTTTTATAAAACAAACTAATCACACCATTGTACGGAAAAATCTTTGGACCAACTTGTTGAAAATTGGTGTAGTTGATGATTAACGAATTATTGGTATCTGATTCTCTCATTTCCACTTTCTCCAACTTTGTGCTGGCAGCATTAATATAATTTTTTATGGAGACAGTACCTCGAGCCTGATGCAACAAATTGAAGCTGGATTCCTGAACGATATTGTCTTCGGCAAGACGAGGAATGATTAGGTTACCTAAAAATGCAGCTTGTATAACATCATAGTCAATCGTGAAACTGAACCGTTTGGATAGTTCAGCGTAGCTGAATACATAATACTCTTTATCTACCGTGCTCACAATCACAATGGAATCTTTATTGATCAATGCCTTGCCACCTTGAACGCCCACCACGGAAAAATTCATCCAAATTACACTGTCCTTACGAACGCGTATTGTTGATTTTACATCCCGTTCTTTTTTATCGTCTCTGAAATTAATGCGTGCTTTTCCGTGAAAGTATTCGAAATCAATTTCTTCAATGCTGAGGTTTGTCGGCTCAACGGTTAGGATAGGTACCGCTTTTTTAGTACACGCCTGAAGCATGAAGGTTGCCAGGATCAAATAGAGTAATGCCTTTTGTTGCATGTTAATCTAGCTCAGTAAAGTTTCAAGGTTAGGTTAATTCTTAGGGTTGGCCAAAAATAAGGAATACCATCCGATGTGCGAATTAATACGACCATAAATTGCAAATCCTTGATTTTAGAGGATTTGGCATAAGCGACAACATCCCAGGGTTTAGTTCAATCTTTTATTGGCAATCTTTTTATCAATCAGTTCGTTACCCTGATCCATCGACTTGGCTTTTTGCCATTGCTTAACGGCTTCATCAATGTTTCCCAACTGAAAAAGAATATCGCCATAATGTTCATAGTGGGTGGCGCTAACGTCTCCGAACTCAATAGCTTTCTCCATATATTTTCTGGCTTCTTTATATTTTTCCCGCATAAATAATACCCAGGCATGTGTATCCAAATAGGCCGTATTTTTCGGATTGTTTTTTACTAACTGCGCGGACATCTTCTCGGCTTTCTCCAGATTCTCTTTTCGCAACGCCAGATAGTAACTGTAGTTGTTCAACACGAAATCGTTGTTTGGGTTAAAGGCCAATGATTCATCATATGCCTGGTTCGATTTTTCATACTCTTTTATGCCGTTGTAGGCATCGCCTAAGAGACTGTTGATTTCGCTGATCAACCCTGTGTTACCGGTGGAAAGTTTTTTGGCTTGTTCCAGAGATGATGTGGCTTCGCGATAATGTTTCTTGCGCATGTGACCGTAGCCATTGAAGTAATGCATCATGGATTGATTTGGAAATAATTCCAAACCTTGCTCAGAATGTACAATCAGACTGTCGAATTGATCCAACTGCGACTCCAAAAGAAGTAGATTCTGCCAGGCATCAAAACTGGTAGAACCTAGTTGAACAGCCTTCAAATATTCCGCGTGTGCCTCTTGGGTCTTTTCCA
Organism: Bacteroidia bacterium; assembly: GCA_031419815.1. Classification (GTDB taxonomy): domain Bacteria; phylum Bacteroidota; class Bacteroidia; order Cytophagales; family Cyclobacteriaceae; genus ELB16-189. The sequence continues at coordinate 428 of JANOLM010000402.1, read as the reverse complement.
GTATCAAATACAAATCGCCTCCAATGATATGCACATTTGGTTCACTGGGATACGTGGTATTGAGTTTTTCAAAAAGCTTCAGTGCAAAGATCTTCATCTCCGTATCCTCCAACTTTTTTTCTTTTTGCTGGTGAAGCATGTTACTGTAGGTTCCCAGCATGAGTACTTTACTGCTCACATCAACCGTTGGATCGTCAAAAACATGAAGGATGAATTCGCGTGCCTTTTGTTCTTGTCCATTGTCGCGATACAGTCCGGCAAGCAACATCTTGGCACTACCAGCATCCGGATGATCTTTGATAAATTTTTCGAGGTAAGTAATGCCCCTGGCACCTTGACCATTTTGAGAAAGCGTTTCAGCAAATCCAAGCACGTAGTTTTCTTCATCTGGGTAGGCATTCAAAAGTTTTTCACCTTCAGCAATTGAC
>JANOLM010000401.1:0-10195 GCA_031419815.1 Bacteroidia bacterium | reverse complement strand
GGGAAAAATTTGACAGGAGCAGTTGAGAAGGGAAAACTGAGTGCGGTTGAGAAAGAGCAGATTCAAAATCGAATTGGACTAATTGAGCAATTAATAGATGTGAAAGCGGATTTAATCATCGAAGCAGTTGTTGAAAAGTTAGATGTCAAACAAAATCTTTTTCAGGAATTAGAAATCATAAATCAAGATAATGCCATTCTGGCCACAAATACTTCCTCCATCTCAGTAACACAAATTGCATCAATGCTTAAGAATCCTGCTAATTGTGTTGGCTTGCATTTCTTTAATCCTGCTCATGTAATGAAGCTTGTTGAAATAGTTTCGGGTGATTTAACAGATTCAAAACTTGTTGACGTTCTTAGAGACTTTTCTAAAAAACTTGGAAAGATTTCAGTACTGGCAAAAGATTCCCCGGGCTTCATCGTTAATAGGGTAGCAAGGCATTTCTATTTGGAATCGCTGAAATTGCTGGAGCAAAACATTGCCGATGTAAATTCAATGGATAAACTTCTTAGGTCGGCAGGATTTAAAATGGGGCCTTTTGAATTAATGGATTTAATTGGCATCGACATCAATTTGGCCGTTACAACTTCTGTTTACGAAGGGTTTCATAAAGCTGAAAAATTTCGTCCTAACAAAATACAACAACAAAAGGTAGATGCCAGCCAACTTGGCCGCAAAACAGGTAAAGGATTTTATGACTATTCGAAAAGCTAATCCGTGGATTTGTATTTTTCTTTTGCTGATAGCATGCGAGCCCGATCTGTCTGATGATCCTATTCCTTATATTCCCTTTACAGAAATTATTATCAACTTAAGTTTTCCTGAATTTGCCGCTTTAAAAACGGATGGTGGTTACAAGGAAATAAAGGGGGGAATAAGAGGAATTATTATTTATCGCATAAGTGCAACTTCTTACAATGGCTTTGAACGCAATTGTTCGTTTCATCCAAATGATGCCTGCGCCACGGTAAACACTCACAACTCGGGACTGTACCTAACTGACCCTTGCTGTGGATCTACTTTTAATTTTTCGGATGGAAACCCTTCAGGCGGAGTTGCCTGGCGGCCATTGAGAAGATACCGGACTCAACTCAACAATTCTACACTAACTATTACAGATGAGGTTGTTAATTGAGTAGGCAATAGGCAAATTCCAATAGGCAAAATTGTCAGCTGGTTGCCTATTGATTTTTTGCTTACTGCCTACTATCTGTTTTTAGGGATTCTCTTTGCGAAGAATACTATTCTTCTTACTGTAGAGGAAGTAAATAAACAAACCGGCCACCATCCAAACCAAGGCGGAGACGAGTGTATCTTGCCCTAGAGAGAAAATCATTCCTGAGCAGACAACCATTCCTAAAATAGGAACCAGAGGAACCAGCGGAGTTTTAAATGGCCGTATCGCAGTTGGATTTTTAACACGCAACACCCAAATGCCTGCGCATACTAATACAAATGCGAACAAGGTACCGAAGCTTGTTAGATCACCAGCAATACTTCCTGGAACAAAGCCGGCAAACAATCCAACAAATATTAACAACAACGCATTTGATTTGAAGGGTGTACGAAACTTTGGATGAAGCTCAGAAAATACTTTGGGCACCAAACCATCTTTTGACATCGAGTAAAACACCCGCGACTGGCCCATCAACATCACTAATATTACCGAAGAAAATCCCGCAAGGATAGCAACCGTAACTAAGGTGCCCAGCCACTCATAACCTGGCATATAGGTTTTGATGGCAAAAGCGACAGAAGCTTCTTTGCCAGCTGTTTTAAAATCCTGCCAGTTGGCAACTCCCGTGAGAACGTGTGAAAACAAAACGTACAGTATCGTACAAATAATAAGCGATCCTAAAATTCCAATCGGCATATCTCGCTTAGGATTTTTCGCCTCTTGTGCAGCGGTTGATACAGCATCAAAACCAATGAATGCAAAAAATACAATTCCGGCTCCACCCAGCACTCCGCCCCATCCAAATCTGTTCCACGAGTCATGATCGGGCGAAGACTGAGGAATTGTAAAAGGTGTATAATTCGCTTCATTGATAAAGCCCCAACCAATCACAATGAAAATAAGTACAATCGAAACTTTTACAAAAACGATCACCGCATTCAATCTTGCAGACTCTTGCGTGCCCCTTATCAAAACCAGTGTGAGAATAACAAGGATGAATAGCGCTGGTAAATTCACTATTCCAGTAGCACCATTCAGTCCTGTTTCAAATGGCGAGTGGCACAACTCATACGGTATTGCCCCACCCAGCAGATTGTTGAGATACTCACTCCAGGCTATTGAGACCGTGGCCGAGGCCAAAGCATATTCCAACACAAGCGCCCATCCAATAATCCACGCCATAAACTCTCCCATAGTTACATATGCATACGCATAGGCGCTTCCCGCAATGGGGATCATGGAGGCGAACTCAGCATAACAAAGTCCGGCAAAAGCACAACCAACAGCCGCAACGATGAACGATACTACAACAGCAGGTCCGGCTGCTTCTCCGGCTGCCGCTGCCGTGCGCACAAAAAGGCCAGCGCCAATGATGGCACCAATTCCAAGTGCAATTAAATTACCGGCCCCAAGTGTTCTCTTCAACTCCTTGCTAGAATCGGAAGATTGGGTCATTAACTGTTCCAACGGTTTCTTTATAAATAAACTCATGCGAATTGTGTTACGTAAATATTTAAGGGCTTAAAAGTAAAAAGAATATTGAATTATGAGAGGTTTATTTTTTGTATGATGTTGACGCATTGGGCGTGCCCCCGCGAAAGGCGGGGTCGGGCTCTACGCTTTTACTCCTCCCCTGATGCGCGCATCCTTGCGCACATGCCATCAGGGTGCGGGGTAACCGCTGCGATCCCTCACGCAAAATTCTTCCACACTGTCCATTTGGTAATTATGCCAGTCTCCCTAAAAGTAAAATTACCTGCGCTGTGTCGATAAAGAATAGTCGGTGCGACCTGTATTCACAATCAGGATTTTGGCATCCGGGGGTGTATCATTTTTGTTTTGCAGTAGCAATGCCAGACCGGCAATACCACTGGGTTCACATTTTATATGTTGGCTTTGGGCAATGTTAAGTGCTTCTTCAATATATTCTTCTTCTACATCCAAAATCCCCGAAGCATGACCAATCCTATTGTTGGCAATGAGGGAAGCCAGGTAATCGTTATAGTCTTTTAGCGAAGGCAAATAGTAGGAAAATAATTTGTCCAGCCTGGTGCTAGGACTATGAGTAGTTGCGCCAATAAAACTACATCGGCTGACCGTAGTAATGTCTCCTTTGAAGCGGGGATCATGTTTGAAGATACGGTTGTTAAATTCGCGCTCGGCTATGATCAAAATATTAACAAACAAATCGCCTGTTCCGAAAGGGATAAAACAATAGTCTGGATTTTCATTGATGACTTCGTATGAAAGCCAATCGTAATAATTGTCGTTATAGCGATCAAGCACCTCACGATAGGTAATATCGATGCCGGTAGTATTCTCCGTAAGCTCTTTAATCTCTTTTCCTGTTAAAGGTTTCTTTGAAAGATCAGTTTCGTACACTTTACAACCAATGTCGATCAGATGTTTTTTGATCTCTGGCTTCATGTGATGATCTACCAGAACTTTGAGGACTGTTGTGATTCCATATAGATTAAAAAAATACTGGATGGCCACAGCAGCACTTCCTGATGAAATAAGAGAAATCTCCTTTATATGATAGCGTTTGGCCTTTATTACCACCTCCCAGGCCATTCTAGACTTATGGGTGCCACTAGGGTTGGTGCTTTCATCTTTCAGCCAAACGTTGGTAAAACCGGGCAAGTTAATTTGATAGGTTTGCGATGCTGGAAACTTGGGTGTGAAAAATGGTTTGGGTGGAAATTCTGGTTTTGTGGGATCATTGAGTGAGGGCACCAGTATATTTCCGATCAACTCATCTACATTTTCCTGACCTGCTTTCTCATCCAGGATTTGCTTCTTTACAATTTCAATTTCTTTGGCTGAAAGTTTTTCCAGCAAGAGTTCGGCAATTTTATTGGCGAATGTGTTTATGGAAGGAGTGGCGGTGCTTTGCTCTGGTGTTGATTCTTGTTTTTCCTGGTCGAGAAGTGATGAATATTTATCGCTGTAATACGTTGAGATGACCTCGTTCCAATCCAATTTTGATTGTGTGGCAAACAGGCACAATAAATCCCTGAGCGACTTGGTAGCCCCTGGTGGACTTTTTAAATTAAAAGCCCTTCGCAACAAATCTTCCGTTGGCCCTTTTGGATATTGTACGATAAGATTTGGTAAAGTTTCTTTATGGTCGTCTAGAAATTTTTGAAGCGACTTTTGCAGGTATGGAATGAAACTCCATTTACCTGTTCCGCGCGACATCGTACTGAATTCAGAAGCGTTAAATTCCTTCCTCACGAGATCGAGGATCTCACGTGGAATGGTTTTGGCGGTAGCCTTTTTAGTCATACAGTTCTAAGATCAGGTAACTGTACTAGAAATGCAAGTCCGCATTTTCTGGGAAATGGACAATTAGAATTCTTTTGGCTCTTGTTTAACGTGCCTGATGCGAAGGATTCTTATTTCCGAAGTAGTGAATCTATATGAAATCCGGTAGGAGAATTTTTCAAAAGCTCGAAAGAGTCCCGTATTATTCCTTTTGAATTTATCAGGCGGGTATTTTTCTGGATTCTCAGGTAAGGTGTCAATAATTTTTATAATGCCGTCCCTAACTTTTTCCGCATTGCTGTAAGAATCTCTTTTAATCCTGTCAAAAATATTTCTGAAATAAATAGAAGCCCGCTTGTTCCAAATGACCATAGGCCTGACTTCGGTCACCATTCCTTCATTTGTTTTTTTAATTCCTCATGAGTTATAAAATCACCTCTATCTATTTCTAATTCGGCCTCATCTAATTCCCTATTATATTGTTCAATGCTTATACGCCCATCTTTTTGAAGCCCATAGTGTAACAAAGATTTCAGGGCTTTCAGCAAAGCAAGATCCTCAACCTGATTGATTTCCTTAATTAGTAGCTCTTTTTCAGAATGAATATCCATGTTATTTTTGATTTGTACTTTAAAGTTAGAAGTTTTGATGGTCATTTTCAATTATCAACAGATCATTGGAAATATTGCAATCATTTAAATTACTTCTTCACTTTCGCTGGGTCAAACTTCATCCTTACCCTCACACTACTTTCTATGGCAATATTATCTTCCGTGGTGGGCGACCATTTTGGCCCCGCTTTCACTAATCGGGTCACCTCTTCATCGCAGCCATAACCCAGGCTTTTCATAACACTAAATTCGTGTAAAGTTCCATCAGTACCCACAGTAAACTCAATGGTTACTTTACCTTTGACCTTGCTTTGCAAAGCCTGCTGTGGATAGCGCATATTGGTTTCCAAATATTTATTGTATGCTTTTCTTCCACCAAGGGGTTCGGCAAGTTTAATAACAGGAGTTTCATTCTCAGCCCGATCGGATTTGAAACCCTGACCGGTGACCACTACTTCACTGAGTTGCGACATATCTTCCAAAAGTTTGACATTCACGGTTGATTGATCAGTGGGCAAGACTTCGCTGGGTTGTAGTCCAATAAATGAAAACACGAGCCTTTGCTTTTCGCTTTCGAGCGGAATCGAATAATTGCCTTGCATGTCTGTAACCGTTCCGTTAGTAGTTCCCTTTACAGTCACGTTAACTCCTGGCAAGGGCAACCCATCTTCCGCTGAGGTGACTTGCCCACTTACTACCTTTTGCAGCGGAATGTCATCGGCCAACTTACTTTTTCTGGATTGCGCCCGGCTGACCATGTCTTTGTCCGCTGTTTCCTTTTTGAAATCTTGTTGAATGGGTTGAGTGGCTGCTATTTTCTTGCCTTCTGAAAGCTCCTCCTCACGTGCGATTTTCAAAAGTTCAGATGGCCCGGCCTGACTTGCTATTGCTTGATCATCGGTATTTGAATCTTTTGTTTCGGTTAATGCGGGTTTAGCAGCACCACTTCCATCTGTTTTTGTTATCACCGGGCCAGATTCTGTTCTCAGGTCAGCTATAGTTTCTGGTATAGTTTCTTCTTTTGGTTGATCCAGGCTTTGCAATTTGGGTTCATTTTTTTTAGAGATAGAGTCAACCACACGCGATGTGTTTGGTGAAGTTGTCTTCTCTTTTTGTAAAGCAAGTTGCTCTGATTGACGATTAAAGTTGTCGATGAAAAAAATGCTAACGATCAGCAACGCAATACCAGCAGCAATTCGCAAAGGTGTAATCCAAAATGACTTTTTTCTTTGAGAGGATAGCTTATGGTTGATTTCAGAAATATCCGTTGTGAAATCTTCAGGTGTGATGGATTCCGCACCTTCCAGTGCATCCGCAAGAAAAGGGTCGGTTAAGGCCCTCTTTTCTAAAGCGTGCATCTCGGCTGAGGTGAGTTCGCCTTTGATGTATTTTTCAATGTCTTGTTTAAAATCAGCCATTTTGTTCCATGCAAATTTTCAAATTGCGTTTTCCGTTTTGGATAAAGGTCTTTACCTGGTTTAAGTCAAAACCGCTGAGCTTTGTTATATCCTTGTAGCATTTCTTATCCAGGTAAAACAATTGAACACAATGTTTTTGTTCAGTTGCAAGTTGTTCAATGCACTTTTCCAATTTACTAAGATTCCCCTCTAATTCAGTTTCCTCTTCCAGATGCAATGCCAGGTTGCTTTCCACAAGGTTAGGAGAGATTTCTTCCGTCATTTTGCCCTTTTTTGCCCGGATTTGCATCAGGCAATGATTCCGTGAAGTGACGTAGAGCCAGCTTTTGAAATTCTCGATTTTATGCTCACGCATAGTTTGAACCAGTTTTTCAAAAACCTGCATCACAGCATCTTTTGAGTCATCACGGTCTTTCAAATACTTGAGGCAAACGCCATACATCAAGGAGGTATATCGTGAGAATAGTTCACCCAAGACTTTTAAGTCACCGGAGCTTCTGTACTGAAGTAATAACTCAGAATCTGGTATAGATGAGGGTTTTTGCCGAATGAACATTTCGTCAATATAAAATTTTTTCAGGGTTTGAGGAATTTCGGCCAGCACTCGTCACCAAAAAAACTTTAGTCTGCGTTTATGAAAATAGAAATCAGAATTCTAGTAGTGGCGATCGTTTAGTTAAGCATTTAGTCAGCCGCTCCAAAGTAACTAACTATTGAATGGCAGTGCCAGTAAAGGCAGATTTGTTTTGTGCGGAATTCAGCCGTATTTTGGATTTTAAAATTAAGTTGGATGACTAAGATCAGTGCAGTTGTAATCACCTATAATGAAGAAGAGAATATCGGGCGGTGTATTGATTCTCTTATTCCAGTAGCTGATGAAATATTAATAGTTGATTCTTATTCAAGAGATAAAACAAAAGAGGAATGCCTTAAAAGGAATGTTAGATTTATTGAACACCCTTTTGAAGGGCATGTCGAGCAAAAAAATTATGCACTGGAAAATGCCTCTTACGATTATGTAATTTCATTGGATGGCGATGAATATCTTTCTGAGGAGTTGACTCATTCTATATTGGCAGTTAAAGGGAATTTAAAAAATGCTGCTTATTTCTTTAATCGCCTTTCAAGTTATGAAGGAAAGTGGATACGATATACAGATTGGTATCCCGATAGAAAGCTTAGATTGTGGAACAGAAATTTTGGCAAATGGGGTGGCTCAAATCCGCATGACAAAGTAATCTTAAATAAGAAAACGGAGATAAATCATTTAAACGGAGAGCTTTTGCATAAGGCATATAAAAATGCCGATCAGTTAGTAATCAAAGCAAATCAGTATTCTTCATTGTTTGCGCAAAGCGCAAGAGTTCTGGTCGGAAGTAGTTACTTTAAAATCATATATAAAACCATTTATACATTTTTTCGAAACTACTTTCTTCGAAGTGGTTTTCTTTCAGGATTGGCTGGCCTGCAAATTTCTTTCGCGAATGCAACGTATACTTTTTTTAAGTATTCAAAACTTTTGGCCTTGAATAGGAGCCTTCCAGTTTTTGTGGAAGTTAAAGATGTTTATAAGCCATCCGGGATATCAGTTGTGATCCCTAATTACAATGGCAGAAAGTTGTTTCCGTATACAATTTCCCCATTGCTGGCAGTGATGGACGAAACAGCTTTGCCCTACGAAATTATTGTTTCAGATGATTGCTCTACAGATGACTCAATTGATTATCTCACTCAAAATTTTCCCGCAGTAATTGTTATAAGGAATCAAGTGAACAAAGGATTTTCATGTACGATTAACAAAGGAATTTTCGCAGCAAAGTATGATCTTGTTTTACTGTTAAACAGTGATATTATCTTAACAGACGGTTATTTTAAATATCAACTAAAGTATTTTAATGATAAGGATACATTTGGTGTGATGGGGAGAATTATTGGATGGAATGATGAAAAAATTCAAGATGCCGCCAGACTACCAGAATTTCATGGACTGAAAATTAAAACATCTGGTAATTACCTGCTAAAGCCAATGGCAGATGAATCCCTTTATACGCTTTATTTATCAGGTGCCAATGCCCTTATAAACCGGAAAAAACTGATTGAGTTGGGTGGCTTTGATGAGATATTTTCTCCCTTTTATATTGAAGATTGCGACTTGTCTTTTAGGGCGTGGAGATTGGGTTGGAAATGCTATTATGAACACCGTGCCATTTGTCGACATCAAACATCGTCTTCTGTAAAAGCGAAAAATAGAAAGCAATATGTTGATGTGATTTATAACCGCAATAAGCTATTTCTACATGCCATTCATTTGGACAGTCACCAACTTCCTTTTTGGTTCATACAAGTTACTGGGGAGGCTCTTATCAGAATTTTGGTTTTAAGATTTTCATTCTTAAAGTCCATTTTTCTTTTTATTAAACAACGAAAAGACTGGAAGGCGTCTCGGGAAAAATACCAAAACCTAATAGCAGAACGAGGAGAATCTGTGTCTCTTATTAGATTATCAAAGGGGATACGAGAGAGTTTGTATAAAAGAAGGAAATTAAAATTCCTTTCAACTCGATCTGATTAATAGTTATAAGGATTTATAATTTCTGTATTCACCGGGATACCAGCCCGTCCATTTTAACATAAGCCGTTTAAACTTATCTTTGTTTGAAGCATATTTCTTTGGAAAGGGTGTGAACTGCCAATTTTTTCTTTCTATTCTTTTTTTCATAGTGGCAGGATGTGTGCCTTCGAATTTTTTTACCGGTTCAGGCGCTCCTTCGTACTGATAGCTTTCTTTAGGTTGAAAAAAATTCCGTATCCATTTATCGTCATGATAGTGTTTAATCATGCTGGTTTGTTTCAGTTGCAACGCCACAGGTTCCTTCACATATCCATAATGGAATACCTCCGCATCAGTAAGCTTTACTCTCAGCTTTTCATTTGGGCTTTTCCGAAACCCTTGCGCGTCCTTGTAAGAGAAGATATTCTTATCATTTCTGATTACGCGGATCTCTTTACGGTACCAGGAGTATTTCAGTCCAACGTAATCATAGGATCCAAAAAAATGTGTGTAATTGAAAAGCAAGCCTTCAACTTTTAGCTGATTAAGACAGTCCTCCATTGCTTTTTTAATTACAGGCAAATATTTTTCATGAACAACTTCATCACCCTGAATGTAAAACGCCCAGTCGTAATCTGAAGGAATAGCCTGAAAAGCTTTGTTTGTTTCCGATGCAAGTACCGTACCTCCTTCCCGCAGGGTTTCATCCCAAACGGTTTCGACTACCCTCACTTTGGGGTCAATTGCTTTTACGCGCGAAAGGGTATCATCTTCTGAATTCCCTACCGCAACAATAACTTCATCGCATATTGGAAGAATTGATCGTATAGCTTCTTCAAACGGGTAATCAAATTTTACTCCATTGCGAACAAATGAAAAACCACAAACTTTCATAACGAAAATATCTTCTAATTAAATTAATAAATTTGATGCGGCTAAGTTAAAACAATTTGCATACTTGAAATACATGAGTAGTGTTTACATAAGGGCTAACCCCAAAATGCAGTATTTTTACAAAAATTGAAAGTGTTCACCACTTAAATTCAGTATGAAAGCAAAAAGAAAATATACTATAATTTTTAGAGCTTGCGACAGTGTTAATGCAGTTAATAAGACCCCAAGACCCTTTGTGTCGAGAAGCGGAAGCCGCGCTCGGGCTCGAACTTCG
>JANOLM010000400.1:0-10766 GCA_031419815.1 Bacteroidia bacterium | reverse complement strand
CTTAGCTACCTTCAGGGTTTGATCCAGAATGTCGCTGATATTTTTGTGATCGTTTTCTAAAAGAGGGCTCAAGACTTCAAAGCTTTAAGTGTGGTATTGATTCATATAAGTTCAAATATCCCAGCTATAATAATTGTGCTCTTGATCCAACACAAAACCAGCTCTCGGGTAGAGACTGTTTCCAATCTTGTTGGCCTTTGCAGTCTCTAAGATTAAACCACATGCTCCAGTTTGTTTACTATATTCTTTTGCCGTATCAATTAAGGCTACCGAAATTCCTTTGCCTCTGTGACTGGAATCAACAAACAAATCATTAAGAAGCCAGAGTCGTTTCATTCGGGTAGATGAAAACAATGGATAGAGTTGAGTAAATCCTGTCATTACCGTTTCGTCATTTAACGAAACGAAAATGACAGACTCCTTTGTTTCCATCCTTTCCCTTAAAAAAAATTTTGCGGCATCAATGTCCGATTCCCTATTGTAAAAGACACGGTACTTATCAAAAAGGAGCGCTAATTCGTTTAAGTTTTTAAGATGAGCCCGTTCAACTTTAACCATGGTGTTTATACTTTTCTATTCAATATGAGTGTGTTACTATAAATTCAATTCCATCTTAATATCGCTTCTTTTGTAGGCACCGTCCAAAGGAATCTCCACGAATCCTAGCTTACGGTACAGGCCAATGGCGGCATCCAATTTTGTGCTGGAGTAAAGAATGATCTTTTTTGCTTTCTGTCGCCTAGCATGTTGAATAGCCACCTGTGCCAGCATCTCTCCAATTTTTTTGCCTTGGAATTTTTCGTCTACGGCCATCTTTGTAAACTCGTAAACCCCCGGCTCAACAAATTTTAAAGCAACTGTACCCGCCATTTCTTTTTGATAAATGGCCATAAAGATTTCACCACCCCTTTGAATAATATTTGTATCGGGATTTTGCAAGACTTCAATGTCAATTGGCTCCATCCAGAAAAACTTTTCAATCCAGTCGCGATTGAATTTTTCAAACCAGGGTTGATGTTCTGGTCTGTACGCAACAATTTCAATAATTGAATTTTCCATGATTAGTCTATAGAAATCGTCCCTACTAAAAATAATTTTGCGGTTCCGCTAATTTCTACGCGGTCGCCTAAGAGCTTGCACTTCAGTTTTCCTAACCTCTTTGAAAGCTGTAAGGCTGTGAATTCTGTTTTATTTAAAACTTTTGCCCAATACGGTGATAATGAAGTATGAGCCGAACCCGTGACAGGATCTTCATCCATTCCGGATTGTGGCCCAAAAAATCTTGAAACAAAATCAACGTTGTCACCTTTTGCTGTTACAATGATGCCGCGGGTGTTCACTGTTCCGATTAGTTTGAAATCGGGATTCATGTTTTTAATCTGATCTTCATTTTCAAACACAAGCATGAAATCTGTTTTGCCTTTAAATGTTTTTAAGGGCTTTACACCCAGACCTTGCTCTAGTTCGGGTATAGAGTTTACTTCGACCAATGTATCAACCGGAAAGTTTAACGTGAGAACTTCATCAGATTTAGTAATCGTCAATGGACCGCTTCTGGAATTAAATACAATCTTTTCCCCACTATAATTTTCATGATAGAACAAAACAAAAGCAGTTGCCAATGTTGCATGACCGCACAGATCAACTTCTATTGTGGGGGTGAACCACCGAATGCGAAGGCCCTCTTTCTCATTCACATAGAAAGCAGTTTCGGCAAGGTTATTTTCCATGGCAATATTTTGAAGCAGTTCATCGGGAAGCCATTCGTTCAATGGACAAACTGCAGCAGGGTTGCCAGAAAATATTTTATCTGCAAAGGCATCTATTTGGTAAATCTTTATTTTCATAAGGAAGTATTAACGGAAGGCAATTGTCTTTAAATTTCTAAGAATTGATTTTATGCCAGAAAGAGGTCGCAGCGGAGTTGTCTTTAGTTGATATCCTCTGTTTACAAAATAGATTCCCGCAATGGTAATCAGAATGGCTATCCCAATTCTTGTATTGAGCTTTTCGTCTAGTATCAACCAACCTAATATTACCGCCACAATTGGATTGATGTAGGCATAAAGAGAAACGATCGTCATGGGCAACTTCTTGATGGCGTAGGAATAACAAGCATATGCTCCAACGGAACCAATCAATATCATGTAAACCATTGAATACACCACCTCATCTGACCACCGAATGTTGCTATAATCGTCCAACAATAAGCTGATTGGAATTAACAACAACCCACCAATAAGCATTTGCAGCCCAGCATTTAGAAAAGGATTAGAGTTCTGATTTTTCTTTTTAATCCAAACGCTACCGATTGCCCAACATAAATTTGCTGCAAATGTCAAAATAATTCCTGTTTGATAGTGGGAGTCAGAAAACTCTGTAATGTGCTCACCAAAAATTATGACAATACCACTGAGGCCCGTGACAAGCCCCAAGAGGATAAGCCAATTTGGACGCTCGTCTTTACTCACCACCAAGTTTATTAAGATAGTCCATATGGGCATTACCGAACAGATAATAGCGGCTACACCGCTGGAAACATATACCTCTGCATAGCCAACCACACTGATGCCGAGAGTGATCATAAAGAACCCGCTGATGCCCTGATTGAATAGTGTTTTTCTATCAGGCCATGAAGCCTTGCCAACAGTTAGCATAAACACAATAAGAATAGACCCGGCTATGAGAAAGCGGATCATCGAAAAAAGGAAAGGCGGAAATTGGGTCACACCAATTCGCAATGCGAGGTAGGTTGTGCCCCATATAATGCACACTGCGGCTAACGCCAGGTAGGCGAACAGTAAGCTTTTTTTAGTTTTCATTTCTACATTCATGGCAATTAGGATTGTAAGGCAACTGCAATGATGATTACTGCAATAATACAAAGAAGGACAACAAACTTTTTCATTTCGTTTTCAGCATTCTTTAAAATCTTTACAAATTTTCTCTTAAAAACGTAAATAAAACAGTTTCAGTTTTGTTAATTTTGACCAGATCAGTTATTTACTTCTATAATATGGAACTCGAAACACTTCAACTAAAATCCGAACACCTCTACATGAAAGTGGCGGAGCGTATTGAAAAGTTGATTGAGAAGCGTGCGTTAAAGGTTGGCGATAAACTTTTGTCAGTGCGTACCTTGAGTAAAGAGCAAGGCATTAGTTTGAGCACAGCTTTCCAGGCCTACTATCATCTTGAAAGTAAAGGACTCATTGAGGCGCGGCCTCAATCCGGTTATTATGTAAAATTCTCTCCGCAACACACGTTTGATATTCCTTCACGTTGTGAGCCAACAGATGAGGCACTTCCTGTTAGTGTTGATGAAATGATTTCCAGTGTCTATCATGATCTTCGCTCTCCGAAGTTGACGTCATTTTCGTTGAGCGCCCCTGATGCAAGTCTGTTGCCATCCGCTAAACTCAATAAATCCGTGATGCATGCCCTGCGCAGTGCGCCTGATCATTGTTTGGGTTATGAGCATATTCAAGGCAATGAATTATTGCGCAAACAGATTGCACGACTGAGCTTTAACTGGGGTGGCTCGCTGAGTGATAATGATATTGTGGTGACTGCGGGTTGTATGGAAGCACTTTCATTTTGTTTGAAGGCTGTTACAAAACCTGGCGATGCAGTAGCTACGGAGAGCCCAACTTTTTATGGGATTTTCAGAGTGATGCAAAGTCTGGGGCTGAAAGTAGTGGAAGTTCCAACTGATCCTGCCACGGGTATTGATCTTACTTATCTGGCGCAGGCAATTCCTCGTTTTAATATTAAGGCATGTTTATTTGTGTGTAATTTTAATAACCCGTTGGGCAATATTATCCCCGATGATAAAAAGAAACAGCTAGTGGAGATGTTGGCGAAGAAAGAGATTCCCTTAATCGAAGATGATATTTATGGCGAGATGTATTTTGGAAAAACTCGTCCGATGACGTGTAAAACCTTTGACAAAAAAGGATTGGTACTTCATTGCGGATCCTTCTCTAAATCACTGGCTCCAGGTTATCGGATTGGCTGGGCCGTACCAGGTAGGTTCAAAGACAGTGTTATACAATTAAAACGGATGCACAATGTGGCCACCAATACTCTGGCGCAAGCCGCAATTGCTCATTTCCTTCAAAACGGAAGGTATGAGTTGCATTTACGTCATTTGCGTAAGGCACTCCACACGCAATGCCTTCGATATTTGCAGGCCTTGTCAGAGTATTTCCCTGAGGATACTAGAGTTACCAGGCCGCAGGGAGGATTTGTATTATGGGTGGAGATGAACAAGAAAGTAGATGGATACAGACTTCATAAGCGCGCATTGAAGCACAATATTGGAATTGCTCCGGGTCAAATATTTTCTTCGCAAGGACAGTTTCATAATTACTTTCGCTTGAGTTATGGTTTGCCGTGGAGTGAAAAGGTAGAGAAAGGTATTAAAACTTTAGGTGAGTTAGTAAGTAAGTATTGAGGCTTGATTCTTGATGTTGGATTGTAGTGGCTAATGTATGCTACAATTTCGAAATAGATTTTGGCGGCCTGTCGCGAGGCGCGCCATCGGGCTGTCGGCAGTCGCCACCAGCCGCACTTTCCATTTCGGGCTCCAACAATGCCTCCATCCCTGGCCGATAGGAGTTAATATTGTAAAGTTTTATGTACTGGCTTATAGATTCTAGTCGCAACATTCTAGCATCCACAATCCAGAATCTAGTATATTTGATATGTGAAATTTGTTAAACTTAAAAAATAATAATTATGGCTTTTACACTTCCCGCTCTTCCGTATGCATTTAATGCGTTGGAACCACATATCGATGCACGCACTATGGAAATCCATCATGGCAAACATCACAATGCGTATGTTACTAATTTGAATGCTGCTTTGGCCGGTAAGCCGGAAGAAAACCAGAGTATTGAAGAAATTTGTAAAAACATTTCAAAACACCCAGCACCAGTTCGCAATAATGGCGGTGGGCATTATAACCACAGTTTATTCTGGACGATCATGGCGCCAAGTGCAGGAGGAACTCCAACAGGCACTTTAGCAGATGCTATCAACTCAGCTTTTGGAAATTTTGATGAGTTCAAAACTAAATTTAATGCAGCCGCTACCACGCGCTTTGGCTCAGGCTGGGCCTGGTTGATCAAAGATGCTTCTGGCAAATTAGCGATAACGTCAACACCCAATCAAGACAATCCTTTGATGGACCTTGCTGAAGTAAAGGGCACACCAATTTTAGGTTTGGATGTTTGGGAGCACGCTTACTATCTCAACTATCAAAACCGCAGACCAGATTATTGCGCTGCCTTTTGGAATGTTGTGAATTGGAAAGAAGTGGCGAAGAGGTTTGCTTAGTATTAAATATCGATAGGATTAAAAGAGGATATTAGAAGATTCTCTCTTTTTTATATCTAATTTGTTTTACATTTTATTTGGATATTTTACGATTAGTAAATAATTATTTTGAACAAGCTATTTTCTTTTCTGCTTTGCTTTATTCTTTCCTATCAATATTCTTTTTCACAAAATTCTCAATTCGGATTGTGGGGCGTTACTGGAAGTGGAGGAGATGGACATGGTACTATCTTTAATGTTAACCCTGACGGAAGTAATTTTATCAAAGCCAAGACATTCGAGGGAAACAAGAATGGTGAACGGCCAAGAGGCATATTGATACAGGGCTTAGATGGTAGCCTTTACGGAGTTGCAGATGCAGGTGGTGTAAATGGAGCTGGAACAATTTATAAACTTAATACTGACGGGACTGGCTACACAGTTTTACATAGCTTCAATGGTGCTGACGGAAAGAACCCGTATGATCAATTGTTTCAAGCAACTAATGGAAATTTATATGGAATGACTTTATCTGGTGGAATACAGGGTGGAGGTGTTATCTATCAAATTAAGCCAGATGGAAGTGGTTATACTGTACTACATAAATTCACTGGCGATGGCAGTCAACCACAAGGCGCATTGATTCAGGCAACGAATGGTGATTTGTATGGAATGACCACGCAGGGAGGAACTTCAGATGCGGGAATAATCTTTAAAATAAAGCTAGACGGAACTGGATTCACAAGGCTAATTAATTTTGCAGGTAAAGGGATAAATCCATTTGGTAATTTGGTGCAAGGCAGTGATGGGAAGCTTTATGGTATGACAGCCGGTGGTGGATCTGAAAGTAAGGGAATAATATTTAAAGTAGATGTGGATGGCACCAATTTCATTACACTACTTGACTTTAACGGATCAAACGGTGCTTTTCCATCGGGTACTTTAATAAAAGGAACTGGTGGCGAGATGTACGGAGCTGCTGGATCAGGAATCTTTGGATTTGGAGTAATTTTTAAATTAAGTGCAGATGGTACTAACTATACGAAGTTATTTGAATTTAATAATTCTAATGGGAGCTATCCTGAAAGTTTAACATATACGAGTGGTGGTAAGCTTGTAGGGATGACCTCGGCTGGAGGCCCTAATTCTCTTGGTACTGTATTTATGCTTAATACAGATGGAACGGGGTTTTCAAATTTACTCCAATTGGACGGAGTTAACGGTTCGGCTCCTTATACGAATGGAATATTGGAAGCAACGAATGGAGATTTTTATGGCTTATCTTGTTACGGAGGAATAAGTAACAAAGGTGTTATCTTCAGATTGAAATCAAACAGCACCTACACAAAGCTGTTTGAGTTTTATGTCGAAGCTGAGGGTGGTCGCAGCAATATGATAATGGCATCTGATAACAATTTATACGGAGTTACAGCAGCGGGTGGTCTTTACGGATTTGGAATTATTTTCAAAATCAATAAAGATGGTTCAGGGTTTACCAAATTTTTTGACTTTGATAAGAAAATTACGGGTGGAGAGCCGCAAGGCAGTTTGTTTCAAGCATCGAATGGAGACTTGTATGGGTTAACAAACATAGGGGGTTTAAATAATGCAGGGACACTATTTAAAATTAAATTAGATGGTTCGGGCTTTACCAAGCTTTATGATTTTAGTTTTAGCGAGGGGGGATATCCAATCGGATCGTTAATTGAACCAACAGCGGGTGAATTGATAGGTGCAACAAGTGGTGGTGGTGTTGATAATGGTGGGACATTGTTTAAGATATCGCTTTTAGGAACTGGTTTCTCAGTTCTTTTTAATTTTGCTTCATCAACTGGTAAATCGCCTAGTGAATTGGTTCTGACAGGAGACGGCAACTTGCTTGGTATGTGCTCCTATGGTGGAGCTAATGATAAGGGATCTCTATTTCGTATTAAACCAAATGGAACCGATTTTGTAAAATTAATAGATTTTGATGGTGCGATTAAGGGAGCCTATCCGAAAGGCGGATTGACAAAAATTTCAGCAAATGAATTTATTGGAACCACATCCTCGGGGGGAGTAAGTAACGGAGGTACCGTTTTTAGGATCAATGCTGACGGATTTTGGTTTTCTAGCTTATATAGTTTCAGTATTTTAACGGGGAACTCTCCTCTGGCAGGAAGTCTAACCTTGGCACCAGATGGCTATCTATATGGTATGACTTGGATTGGAGGAACTGAATCTGGCGGAATTATTTTTAAAATTAAATCAGATGGAAGTGGATTTAGCAAAATCTATAATCTTACAGAGACCAGCGGTAACTATCCTTTTACGGTAGGCCTTGTCGTGGTAGCAAAGGAAAATCAGACAATTACTTTTAGTGGACCTTCATCGAAAACATTTGGTGACCTTGATTTTACGCTATCAGCAATTGCCAGCTCTGGATTACCAGTATCATTCACGAGCAGCGATAAGGTAACTATTTCTGGAAGCCAAGTTAAGATGAATAAGCCAGGAAGTGTTACCATCAAAGCTGATCAATTAGGCAATTTTAGTTATGCTGCAGCTATATCCGTATCTCAATCCTTTTGCATAAATCCAGCTAAGCCTGTTATAACCACAACTGGATTAAATTCTGGAACGCCTGTATTAACTTCTAGCAGTTCAAATGGCAATCAATGGTTTAAGAATGGAACTTTGATTGCCGATGCGATTTCAAACACCTTTACTCCAACTGAAGGTGGTACTTATTCTGTAAAGGTTACTGTAGACAATTGCTCAAGTGAACTTTCGGCAGAACAAATATTAGTAATCACTGGAGATTTGAATTCTAAAGCTGTATCGGATTTCTATCTTTATCCGAACCCGGTAACCAATGTTTTAGCAGTGAACTTAACTGCTTTCGAATCTAATGCAAATGTGGAAATAGTTATTTATGATCCATCTGGCAAGGTGATTGAAAATTTTTCAAAACGAGGTGAAAAGGCTGTAGTTTCGGTTAGTTCTTTTCTAAACGGAATATATTTTATAAGTGCTACTCAACATAACAAGACCTTGGTAGCAAAGTTTGTAAAGGAATAATATTGCCTAGATTGACCTTTGGAATTTGGTGAAACTAAGACGATGTGGCGAAGAGGTTTGTTTATGTACTCAGGCATTTGGTATTGATCAATAGGGAAATAGAAACCCAAAAAAACCTATGCCTTACTTACTTTCAATCAATTTCAAAAACGCCTGATATTCATCGCGCAATTTGGCGGCTTCAATAAACTCCAGTTCCTTAGCGGCTTTTTCCATTGCTTTCCGAGTGCGGTCGGCCATTTTTATTAATTCGTCTTTGCTTAGATACGCTACAACAGGATCGGCAGCAAGTGATCTCTCTTCGTCTTCAATATAATATCGCTTTGTCAATTTTTTGGAATCGGCTACAGACGTTTGACCCATAATCGCTTCTTTCGATTTCAAAATAGTTTTGGGAGTTATGCCATTGGCGATATTGTAATCCAACTGTATTTTCCTTCTTCTGTCTGTTTCATCGATAGCCGCTTGCATAGAGTCTGTCATCTTATCGGCATACATGATCACGCGGCCATTTACATTTCTGGCTGCTCTTCCTATGGTTTGTACCAGCGAGCGTTGGTTGCGAAGGAAACCTTCTTTGTCAGCATCTAGAATGGCTACAAGTGAAACTTCCGGAAGGTCAAGGCCTTCACGCAAAAGATTCACACCCACAAGCACATCGAATACGCCCAGCCTTAGTTCGCGTAATATTTCAACACGATCCAATGTAGCTACTTCCGAATGAATGTATCGGCATTTGACATTAGCGCGCTCCATAAATTTTGTCAACTCTTCGGCCATGCGTTTTGTAAGTGTGGTTACCAAGACACGTTCTTTCTTTTTTACGGTCTCATCAATCTCTTCCAATAAATCATCTACCTGATTGCGACTTGGGCGAACATCAATTACAGGATCAATCAATCCCGTTGGCCGGATGATTTGCTCTACCACTACACCTTCTGATTTCCGAAGCTCATACTCGCTTGGTGTTGCACTCACGTAAATGACTTGCTTCATCATTGACTCGAATTCGTTAAAAGTAAGCGGGCGATTATCCATCGCGGAAGGAAGGCGAAAACCATAATCAACCAGGTTTACTTTGCGTGAGCGATCGCCCCCCCACATGGCGCGCACCTGAGGAACGGTAACGTGACTCTCGTCAATAATAAATAGAAAGTCATCAGGGAAATAATCGATAAGGCAAAAAGGTCGTGCACCTGCTTGCCTTCTATCAAAATATCTTGAGTAGTTTTCAATGCCGCTGCAATATCCCAACTCGCGCATCATCTCCAGGTCAAATTCTGTGCGTTCTTTTAGTCGCTTTGCTTCAAGATGTCTTTTCTCTGATTCAAACATTTGCACTTGAAGTACCATGTCATCTTGTATTTCACGGATGGCCTGTTGCAGCATATCTTTGCCCGTCACAAATAAATTGGCTGGAAAGATGGTTGCCATTTTTTCATCTGATATTTTTTTTCCGGAATGAGGTTCGATAAGTTGAAGTGCTTCAATTTCATCGCCAAAGAAATAAACTCTAACCGCGTAATCCGCGTAAGCAAGAAAAATATCTACAGTATCTCCTTTTACCCGAAACGTGCCTCGCTTAAAATCAATTTCATTGCGACTGTATAAAATATCAACCAGTCCAAAGAGGAGTCTATTGCGCGCGATGGATTCACCCACGGTGAGTTGAATGCGGTTTTTACCAAATTCTTCCGGATTTCCAATTCCATAAATGCATGAAACGGAAGCCACTACAATGACGTCCCTTCTGCCGGTAAGCAAAGATGCTGTTGCACTTAATCGCAGTTTTTCAATTTCCTGGTTAATGGAAAGATCTTTTTCAATGTACAGACCAGTAGAAGGAATAAAGGCCTCCGGTTGATAATAATCATAATACGAAATGAAATATTCTACTGCATTTTGAGGAAAAAATTGTTTGAACTCACCATAAAGTTGGGCTGCCAAGGTTTTATTATGACTTAAGATTAAGGCTGGCCTATTGGTCTGTGCTATTACATTAGCAATGGTAAATGTTTTACCAGAACCTGTTACACCTAACAGGGTTTGATTTGCCTCGCCTTCGTTGATGCCCTTCACTAGTTGATCAATCGCTTTAGGTTGGTCGCCCGTGGGTTCGTATTCACTGGTTAATTTGAAATCCATTCCAGGGTTTTAGTTTCGGGTCTAAAGTTTCGAGTTTAAATAGTTTCTCAAATAGAAATGTACATACACTTTAAACTACAAACTTTAAACTCGAAACTTACGTCTCGAGAGGGTGCAATTCAAATTGACGCGGCCAATATTTCGTTCCTACGGAACTTTGGTACATATGATAACCATTCTTGCTACCAATATTTCGCCTCTATGAGGCTTATAAAGTCCCATCGGGACGAAATATTGGTAGA
>JANOLM010000399.1:0-2914 GCA_031419815.1 Bacteroidia bacterium | reverse complement strand
AAATCACCCTAACGAAATAGCTGCAATCATCATTGAGCCGGTGGCTGGCAATATGGGTTGCATTCTTCCTGCTCCCGGATTTTTAAAGGGCTTGCGTGAGTTATGTTCGCAACACGGCATCATTTTTATTTTTGATGAAGTCATGACAGGCTTTCGCCTGGCGCGAGGTGGTGCGCAGGAGTTGTTCAATCTGGAAGCTGATTTAGTTACATTCGGAAAAATTATAGGAGGTGGAATGCCGGTTGGAGCTTTTGGGGGAAAAAGGGAGATAATGCAGAAGATTGCCCCACTGGGGAATGTCTACCAAGCGGGCACGCTGAGTGGTAATCCTATTGCCATGATCGCAGGATATACCTTATTAACTGAGTTGAATGATAATCCTTCTATTTATTTAGAGTTGGATAAAAAGTGTAAAACTTTGTGTGAGGGCATCCATCAAGTTCTGGAAAAGAAAAAGATAGTGCATACAATCAATCATCTCGGAAGTATGATGAGCGTTCACTTTGGGCCTCACCCGGTGGTGGATTTTGAAGGAGCCAAAGCATGCAAAAACGCGTTGTTCAGCAAATTCTTCCATCATATGTTGCAGTGCGGTGTTTATCTACCACCCTCTGCTTTTGAGAGCTGGTTTATTAGTGCTGCACTTTCCGATGCTGATATTCAAAAAACAATTGAAGCTGTAGAAACGTTTTCTGGTGAAGATTGAAATGAGATGAACGAAAATATTCTAAGTCTTCTTAATAAATATGATACGGCTGTTCCTCGTTACACCAGCTATCCGACTGTTCCATACTGGGAACAGGAAACGATAAATGCTGAAAAATGGAAAAAAGCTGTATCAAAAATGTTTATCGAAGAGAAAGGAGAGCTTTGCATTTATATTCATCTTCCTTTTTGTGAAAATCTTTGCACATTCTGTGCTTGCAATAAGCGAATTACAAAAAATCATAGAGTAGAAGAGCCTTACATTTCAGCAGTGCTGAAAGAATGGAGTATCTATAAAAGTCTTATTTCATCTAAACCCATTATAAAAGAAATACACTTAGGTGGAGGCACTCCTACATTTTTTAGCCCCGATCATTTGGTTTCACTAATTCAAGAAATAACGAAGGATTGTATCATCCCGGAGGATCATGAATTTAGTATTGAAGCCCACCCTAACTACACTACAGAGCAGCATCTAATTGCTTTAAGCAACATCGGTTTTAATCGGATAAGTCTTGGTGTGCAGGATTTCGATCATGACGTACAATTTGCCATCAACCGCATTCAGTCGTATGAAAAAACAAAAGAAGTTGCTGACTGGGCGCGCACGTCAGGATTTGAAAGTATCAATGTTGATCTTGTCTATGGCCTTCCGAAACAAACCGTAAAGAGTATTGAATATACCATTCAGCATATCGCTATTCTAAAGCCCGAACGAATTGCATTCTATTCATATGCGCATGTACCTTGGAAGAGTAAGGGGCAGAGACGTTATACCGAAGAGGATTTACCAACGGCATCGGCCAAATGGGAAATGTATCATCGGGGAAAAGAAATGCTGGAGGAGGAAAATTTTGCCGCTATTGGTATGGATCATTTTGCTTTACCTACTGATAAACTTTGGCTTGCCGCTTCTGAAGGAAAAATGCACCGCAATTTTATGGGATATACAACAACAAGAAGTAAACTTATTATTGGCTTGGGCGCTTCGGCCATATCCGATTCCTGGAATGCTTTTATACAAAATGAAAAGGAAGTTGAGATGTATCAGAAAAAAATTGAGAGCGGTGAATTGCCTATTATGAACGGCCACTTACTGCATGAAGAAGATCTCTTGCTAAGAAAAAATATTCTTGAACTAATGTGTACAGGGAAAACCGTGATGAATAACAGGGAGCTTGATGAGGAATTCCTACAGCAGGCAATTCAAAAATTGAAGCTATTAGAAGAAGATAACCTTGTTACGTTGAACGGAAACGCGATTTCTGTAACCGATAAAGGGGCTATCTTTATCCGAAATATTTGTGCTTCTATTGATGCCAGATTATGGCGAAATAGTAGTGATAAGAATGTTTTTAGCAAGGCCATCTAAAAAATAAATTATGGCAAGGAAAGCGGTATTGCTGGCAAACCTGGGCTCACCAGACAGCTATGAAGTTGGAGATGTTCGAAATTACCTTCGGGAATTTTTGATGGACGAGCGTGTTATCGATATTCCGAATCTGATAAGAACAATTCTGGTCAAAGGAATCATTGTTCCATTCCGTGCGCCCAAAAGTGCCGCCAAGTACAAGACTGTTTGGACCGAAAACGGATCTCCTTTAATTCATATTTCAAAGCAAGTTCAAGCTAAACTTCAAAATGAACTAGGCATGCCGGTTGAGTTGTGCATGCGTTACGCTAACCCAACGCCACAAGCTGCTTTTGTCAGGCTTCAGGAGGGCAGTCCAGATTTAGAAGAAGTAATTTTGGTTCCGCTTTACCCTCACTATGCAATGAGCAGTTATGAAACAGCCGTGGAACAGGTAAAGAAAATTCACCAGGAGGGCAAGTATTCATTTCAACTAAAAGTTATTTCTCCTTTTTATAACGATCAGAAATATATTCAATCGTTGGCAAACAGCATTAAACCATTCTTGGAAAAACCGTTCGATCATGTTTTGTTCAGCTACCATGGTATTCCGGAGCGGCACGTAAAAAAGACGGATAGCACCAAAACACATTGTCTCATGAAAGAGGACTGCTGCAACGTCAACTCAGATGCTCACCGCACCTGCTATCGGCATCAGGTGATGTCGACCACACAACTTACTGCCAATGCATTGGGGTTATCCAAAGAGAAATTCAGCGTGTCTTTTCAATCGCGTTTAGGTGCCGATGCCTGGCTAAAACCCTCCACAGCAGAACAACTTAGCTTATTTCCCAAGCA
>JANOLM010000398.1:0-2319 GCA_031419815.1 Bacteroidia bacterium | reverse complement strand
CCAATTTGGTTTACAAATTTTCCTTTCCTGTCAACCGTAGGCACTTCGTTATTTAGCTCATCTTTTAAGGTAAGTGCGGGAATGCCATTTTGCTTTGCAGCACGAAAGTCATCTGCACCGAACGTAGGCGAAATGTGAACTACGCCTGTGCCATCTTCTGTGGTAACAAAATCTCCGGCTATTACCTGAAAGGCTTTATCAACATCCATCAATGGCAGGAGGTAGGGCATTAATTGTTCGTAACGAATGCCTACTAAATCCTTTCCAGTAAATTCATTCGCAATTTGCCAAACTCCAATTTTACCTAATACCAATAAAGTGGTTTTTAATGCTTGAGGTAAGTACTTTTCATCTGAAATTTGAAAAGGGATATTCGCTCCTATTTCTAAATCATTAATAAAAGTATCCTTCGGCAAGTAAAAATATTTACCAATAAGATCCTTTGCCAATACCACACTGACTGGTTTAAATGTGTATGAGTTGAATGTGTTTATCTGAACATATTTTATTTTGTCTCCAACTGCCAACGCGGTGTTTGAAGGAAGAGTCCAGGGTGTAGTCGTCCACGCTAAAATGAAAACCTCGTGATCCACTTCGGTGGTAAAGAGTGTTTTGAATTTTGAATCTTGAATGAGTTTGAACTGTGCCACCACCGAAGTGTCTTTCACATCTTTGTAACAACCGGGCAAGTTCAATTCATGAGAACTTAATCCCGTTCCCGCTGCTGGTGAGTAAGGTTGAATACTATAACCTTTATACAAAAGTTTCTTGTCATACAATTGACGAAGTATCCACCACAGTGACTCAATGTATTCTTTTTCGTAGGTGATGTATGGTTTCTCCAGGTCAACCCAGTAGCCCATCTTCACGGTCAGGTCGTCCCACTGATCCTTATACATCATCACCGTTTCGCGGCATTTCTTGTTATAGTCTTCTATTGAAATGGTCTTTCCGATATCATCTTTGGTGATGCCCAGTTGCTTCTCAACTTGCAGCTCTACCGGAAGGCCGTGTGTATCCCAGCCACCTTTGCGTTTTACTTGAAATCCCTGAAGTGTTTTGTATCGGCAAAAAATATCTTTCACCGTGCGCGCCATCACGTGGTGAATACCGGGCGTGCCATTGGCAGAAGGTGGGCCTTCATAAAACGTGAAAGAGGGTTTGCCTTCCCGTAAGGAAACAGATTGCTCAAAAATCTTTTCGTTCTTCCAAAACTCAAGCACATCATCAGCGAGCTTCGCGTAATTCAGCTCTTTGTGCTCTTTATACTTCTCCGACATTTCTTATTTGCTTATAAAATCAATTCAATTTACCTCACCCCATTCAGATAAGCGTGTTCTGATAATTTGTGATGCCCCTCTACAAAAGGAGAGGGGAACTTGAGGTGCCAGATTGACTCCTCAAGAAAAAATTCATTTAGCATAACTTCATCAGGAACTATCTTATCTATTTTTTCTCCAAGTGTCTAAGTTTAATTCCTATTACCAAGCATTAATGACTAATTCTCAAATCCAAAATGCCTACGCTAATCCATACTACTCCGCAGATCCAGACCGATCGTGAATTTTGATTTTATTCAAATCGATTTCTTCGTCTTCGTGTTCACCGTAAAAACCTGGATCAAAATCATCAATCAGTAAGTGATCTACTTTTTTACCTTTTGGTTTGTCAAACGTCATAATCAAGGCGGGCAACAAAATTAGGTTGGTGAACATGGAGATCACCAACGTGGTAGAAGTTAACAACCCTAAGGCAATCGTTCCTCCAAACGAGGAGAAGGTAAAGATGATGAACCCGGCAAACAAAACAATCGAGGTATAGATAATGCTCTTACCTGTTTCTAAAATACTTTCGCTTACCGAGCGAGGAACAAAAAAACCGTTGGCTAATTGCTCTTGCCTGTACTTCGCTAAAAAGCGAATGGAGTTATCAACAGAAATTCCAAACGTGATGCTGAAAATAAGCGCAGTGCTTGGCTTTAGGGGAATACCGAAATAGCCCATCAAACCTGCTGTGATCATGAGTGCCAATAAATTTGGAATAAGGGAAATAATAATCATGCGCGCATCGGCAAATAAAATAGCCATGGAGAGCGTGATGAGGATGAATGCCAGTAGCAAACTTTCGCGCAAATTGGCAATCAGGAATTTATTCCCTTTTATAAAAATTTTTGTTGAGCCTGTCACCTTAGCGGTGATCCCCGTGCCCTCAAAAATTTCTGCCATCTTAGGTTCAATCACATTATTAACAAGGGAGTCTAGACGCTTTGATCCGATATCAGCAATCTGTGAGGAGATACGCATTTTCTGATATGTGGAA
>JANOLM010000397.1:0-5758 GCA_031419815.1 Bacteroidia bacterium | reverse complement strand
GAAGTCGATCTCTTCTAATCCTTTCAGCAAGCGTTCCGCATATTCGGTGATGCGCAAACTCCACTGTCGCATTTGTTTTTTGACAACGGGAAAACCACCTCGGTAACTAACTCCATTTATTACTTCATCATTTGCCAATACAGTTCCCAATGCTTCACACCAATTCACATCGGTATACGCCAGGTAGGCTAACCGGTATTGCATCAATATCTCTTGCTTATTCTTTTCATCAAACGATTTCCAATCTGATGATGAAAAATTTTGAATTCCTGCCTTGCCTGCCCTCCGTCCGACTTCGGGAGGCGGGCCGGCAGGCAGGTTGAATTTTGAATTTTGAATGGGATGAACTGTGTTTCCTTCTGTTTCAAATATTCTGATTAACTCTGAGATGCGCTCCGCCTTCTCTTTCTTCCTGTTAAACCAGCTATCGAAGATTTGAAGGAAGATCCATTGCGTCCATTTATAATAAGACGGATCACAGGTTTGCACCTCACGACTCCAGTCATAACAGAATCCGATCTTTCCTAACTGTCTTTTAAAGTTGTTGATATTATCTGCAGTAGAAATGGCAGGATGTATGCCGTGCTCCAACGCATATTGTTCTGCTGGCAAACCAAAGGCATCGAAGCCCATAGGGTGAAGCACATTAAAGCCCTTCACTCTTTTAAAGCGTGCTACAATATCGGAAGCAATATATCCGAGCGGGTGGCCTACATGCAGCCCCGCCCCGGAAGGATAAGGAAACATGTCCAGTACATAATACTTGGGCTTCGTGGATTCATTCAAAACTTTATAAACTCCACGCTTTACCCATTCGTTGCGCCACTTCTCTTCAATGTTTTTGATCTCTTCTTTGCTGTATTCGGCCATTTTCTGCTAGTTATCTTATTTATGCGATAATTTAATCCGCAATAATAAGCAATCCCCAAAAGTTTCCGCGATTCAATAGAATGGGTAAGACAGTTTTGTGAAAAAAAATTATTGGGCGGCCTGGCGAGACGCCAACGGGCTATACGTTCCAAGTCCGGCCACCGCGCAGAACCCACCGCGCTTCGGGCTTTCCACTCCTATCCCTGGCCGAGGAGCATCACTTTGAAAAATAATCTGTGAATCTGTGGCTATTAGTTTTTATCTCACCGTAGCCTTATCAATTCTCGTAGGTGTGTCCTCTCCTGAAACAATGGTCTTCGAACTCAATGCAATTGCCCAGATAGTAGAAGTGATATTGTTCATGTTCAGTGTTTCCGCCTCATCGTTAACCGTATGATAAAATTTATCTATATCGATTTCATCAGTTGATATGGAATGGGCTGGAACCCCGAGTCGCGCCAGCGTAGCATTGTCTGAGCGATAAAAAAGATTTTGTTCTGGATAAGGATCTGGATTAAATTGGAATTGGGTGTCGGTAATATTTTTCTGTAAGATTTTTCCAAAGTCTGATCGCTCAAAGCCAGTAATAAAAGCATTGTTTTGTCCCCACTTGGATGGCTTACCTATCATTTCAATATTAAACATGGCCACTACCTTGTCGGGATCAAGTTGTTTTGAAAAATATTGCGAACCATAGCCACCAATTTCTTCTGCCGTGAAGGCAGCAAAAATCAACGTGCGATTATTATTCTTAATTTTCTTGAAATACTTTGCCAAAGCGATAACAGCCGTTGTTCCAGATGCGTCATCATCGGCACCATTCGCAATAGAATCCCCGGCAACAGGTGGGAGAATGCCTATGTGATCGTAGTGACCAGAGAAGACCACCATTTCATCTGTTCTGGATTTGCCTTCCAGCATCCCAACAACATTGGTCATTCTGATAGCTTCAATTTTTTGAGTGGCCTTGACGGAGTAAGTTGAAACTTTGCTTTTTCCGAGAATGAAAACTTTTGTCGATTTCCGATTATTCAAAAATCGCTTTCCGAAAAAACCTTTGAACTCCTTAAAGTTTGCCTGAAACTCCTGGGCAACAAGAACAATGGAAGAAGATGTATCGCGGGCTAGTGCAAAGGCTTTGTCAAAGAAGTATTGATCTTTATTGGGAGCTTGTGTGTCAAATTCAATCGATTTGATGGATAGACCATTTTCAAAATTTATCACTGTCTTTTCCGAAGCAATAAATAAATTGTCTCCCGCAATTCTTTCACCATCGATAATCACTTCAATTTGTTGCAGTGCAATTTGCTCCTTTTGAAATTCCTGTCTGTATCCAGTAAGTCCTTTCAACGGCTTTAAGCCGATTTTTTTAAACTCCTTTTCAATAAAGGCTGTGGCTTTTTCTATCTGCTCAGGTTTTCTGGCAGAGCGCCCCATCATATCATCGGCCGACAAGGTTTTAATGATGCGCGATACATTTTTTTCTTTAATGAGCTTGTTTACTTTCTGTGCATTAACTGTAAGTGCGGCAACAAAGCATAGTGCCAGTGTAATGATTTTCTTCATTCGCCAAACTTAGTAAACAATTTGAGCTTGAGATGTCAGCGATTAAAATATTTTAGATTGCTAATTGAATTTTAAATGCTAACCACACCTGTTTTTGACTGCCTACTGCAATCTGCCTACTGCCAACTTATATTTTGATCGACTCTATAGCCGGACACTAATTAGCAACTAAACAACCTGTTTCTTTCGTGCGTTCACCAGAAAACCAAACGCAGCTGCAGTAAAAAACATGAGCAGACTATAGATGGCTGGCGGAATACTCATCGTAGAATTATTGATAACATTCAATGCAATATAAATTGCAAGCGTGCCATTATGTATTCCTATCTCCATTCCAATGGCAATGGCTTGCTTTCTGTCGACCTTAAAAAGTTGGGGCAAATAAAATCCAATTGCCAGACTAAGTATATTAAAGAGAAGCACTGGTACCCCCAATTCTGCGATGTGATCTATCAGCATCTGCTTTTCGCGTATGGTAACGGATATGATAATGACTATCAACAGCAATGCTGATATAATTTTTACCGGTTTATCCATTTTGCTCGCGAACTGCGGGGCTTTGTTTTTGATAATCATCCCCATCGTTACAGGAAGTAGCACGATGGCAAAGACTTCTATCACTTTGCTAAAGGGAAGAGGTATATACTGCCCGGCTCCCAAAAAATATTCCATTGAAAAGTTGACCAGGAGTGGCAATGTAAAAAGTGTAAGCAAACTGTTTACGGCAGTCAGAGTAATATTGAGTGCCACATCTCCACCAGATAAGTGACTGTATAAATTCGCAGTTGCGCCTCCGGGTGAAGCTGCAAGCAAAAGCAATCCTACACATAGTTCAGGACCAAGTCCACTTAATATCGCGATAAGAAAACATAAAACAGGAAGCACCAGCATCTGACAAACCAGTGCGATGGTGATTGCCTTAGGGTATTGAGTCACGCGCTTGAAATCATTTAGCGTGAGTGACAACCCAAGGCCAAGCATAATAATGCCAAGTGCGATGGGCAGGAAGAGTGTGGTGGCGGAAGATTGTTGCATCTTTTAAAGGTATATAAAAATTTGAATTGAATGTGTACCCAATGTTCTAAGTCCCAGTGCCCAAGTCCCTTTTTACAGGTCATCCACCTGATCTAACAGTTCGGTAACTCCGTTTATAAATCCTTCTTCGGGCAGGCCACCTTTACCGTGTAATCGCTTCAAAAAGGCAACTATGAAAACACGGTTTACTATCTTATTAACATTCTCCGCTTATTCAGTTTTTGCTCAAACCAAAATCTCCGGTCTTGTTAAAGGTGAAAGTGGAGAAGTAATTCCTGGAGCCAATGTTTTCATTCAGGATTCTTATGATGGCGTCAGCTCAGACTTTGAGGGCAAATTTTCATTTGCATCGGATGAAAAAGGTTCGAAAATTCTGCTCGCCACTTTCGTGGGATACAAACAGTTTCAGCAAGCCGTTGAATTGAAAGGACAAGCACTTACCCTAAACATTATATTGAAGGAAGAGATCAATCAGTTGGATGCTGTGGTTATTTCAGCGGGTTCATTTACAGCAGGTGAAGAGAAACGAAGAACTATTTTAAAGGCAGTTGACATTGCCACAACAGCGGGTGCAACTGCTGACATTGCTGGAGCACTGAACACATTGCCGGGCACCACGAAAGTAGGAGAGAGCGGCCGCTTGTTTGTTCGCGGTGGCGATAGTAACGAAGCCCGCACCTTCATCGATGGTATGGTGGTGTTGGATGCTTACGGCCCATCAGCACCAAACGCCCCATCGCGCGGAAGATTTTTGCCTTTCATGTTCAAAGGTACAAGCTTTAGCACCGGTGGTTACTCTGCTGAGTATGGACAAGCTCTTTCGTCTGCATTAGTCCTGAATTCAAAAGATAAAGCCGAGATGAATCAGACTGACATTGGAATATTGTCAGTTGGTGCCGATGTTGCTCATACACAAGTGTGGGAAAAATCTTCTTTATCAGGTAAGATTCAATACACGAACATCCGGCCTTACTTTGGATTGATCAATCAGGAAATTGATTGGAAGACACCGCCAGCATCACTTGAAGGAAGCGCGGCCTATCGTCACAAGATTGGAAAAGATGGTGTGGCAAAATTCTTTGGCAACTTTAATCATTCTGATTTTTCATTATATAATCATGAGATTCTGGATCCTCAGATAAAACATCAATTTAATTTGACAAACAATTACCGTTATGGCAACGGGTCGTATCAGCAATCGCTTACTAAAAATTGGTCGGTGCGTGGTGGATTGTCTTATACATTTAATGAAAATATAATACAGCAAGATGGTTCACCTTTAGGGGACACGGAAAAAGGCATTCATGCAAAAGCTGTTTTGGAAAATTCTATATCCGATAAAGTTGAGGTGAGATTTGGTGGAGAGTTGATTGATCGGGATTACACAGCATCAAGACAAAATGAAAATTCAAATACAATAGAGTCTCTATCTTTTCACGAGCCCATTGCAGCCTCTTTTGCTGAAGCAGAACTTTATGCTAATAAACATTTTGTAGCCAAAGTAGGTGGAAGGATGGAGTACAATGGTTTGATTGATCAGCTTAGTTTAGATCCTCGCGTTTCAATTGCCTATAAGCCTCGTAGCCAAGGTCAGTTTGCATTTGCTTATGGGAAATTTCGCCAAACCGCCAGGAATCAATATGTGATGTTAAACAATAATCTCGATCCTGAAAAGGCAGAGCACTTTATCCTAAACTATCAGATCATAAATGACAGAAGGACTTTCCGGGTGGAGACGTATTACAAAAAATATGATCAACTTATCAAATTTGAGAATAGCAACTCGCAGTTGCTTACCAATGCAGGAAATGGTTATGCGAAGGGCGTAGAACTTTTCTGGCGCGACAGCCAGAGCATCAGAAACGTTGACTATTGGATTTCTTATTCTTTCCTGGATACCAAACGCGATTACCTGAATTATCCGACAGCAGCTACACCAAGTTTTGCCTCTAAACATAATTTTTCAGTGGTGTATAAACATTTTATTACGGCTATCAAATCACAGCTTGGTTTTACATATAGTTACGGAAGCGGAAGGCCATATTATAATCCAAATAACTCAGACGATAAATTCAATTCAGATAAAACGCCTGCTTATCAGGACTTGAGTGCGAATGTTGCCTATCTGCCTAAATCTAATCTGATCTTGTATTTATCATGCACGAACTTATTAGGGCACGATAATATTTTTGGTTACCAATATAGTTCTCAGCCTAATGCTTCTGGTGAATACGTAAGTCGCGCAGTGCGCCAGCCTGCACCGCGTTTTCTTTTTGTTGGGGTGTTT
>JANOLM010000396.1:0-3062 GCA_031419815.1 Bacteroidia bacterium | reverse complement strand
AAGGCAATTGCTTTATTGAACACGCTATTAATCATGCTGATGTTAAGGTATTACCAAAACGAAAATAAGGACAAAAAATTTCAAGGTTCATTTATGTAGCAACAGAGCTGCGTTACTTGCAGCTACAATTTAAACGGCAAGGACCTATTACACTTAGATTGTTAAGCAATGCTCTTTTATTTACATAGTCTTCAATTAATCGAGCCAAACTTGAATCAAAAACCAAACTCTTCGTGATCCCACTAATTAAAGCGGCATCACATTTGATAAGTGCGAATAAATATTGGCTAGCTGTAGAATTAATTCTACAGTAAAGTTTACCCCACTTTAAAATTTAGCCTAAAAACTCCGAAATCGATTGCGCTGGATATAGGAATATTTTTTTATTATGAAAAAGCTACTCAACAAAACCTACACATTATGGAGCCTATGAAAAGGAAATTTACTATTGAACTTCAAGACGTAACGCTTGAAAACCTTAACCTGGTTGGAGGTAAGAATGCTTCCTTGGGTGAGATGATCAACAATCTTACCAGTCTTGGAATAGCCATTCCGCACGGCTTTGCCATTACTGCAGAAGCGTATTGGAGATTTTTAAAATTCAATGATCTGGAGAAATCCATGCGTAAAATCATTTCTGAAATTGATATCAATAACCTTATCTCATTGCGTAAGGGAGGTTCTCTGGTGCGGCAGCTAATCCGTACCGGGAAATTCCCGACTGAGTTGGAGGGTGAAATTATTGAAAGCTATAGATGTTTATCACAACAGTATGGACAAGAGGCAACAGACGTTGCCGTGAGGTCTAGTGCCACAGCTGAGGATCTACCTGATAACTCCTTTGCAGGACAGCAGGAAACGTATCTGAATGTTCGCGGCTCTGAAGGGATTTTGGAATCGGTGAGAAATTGCATTGCATCACTGTTTACCGACCGTGCCATTTCGTATCGCGAACATTTCAAGTTTAGTCATTTTGATGTAGCGCTTTCCGTATGCATTCAGAAAATGGTACGCTCAGATCTGGCAACCTCAGGAGTGGCTTTTTCACTCGATACCGAGTCGGGCTTTAAAAATGCGGTGATCATCAACGGCTCTTACGGGTTGGGTGAATTACTAGTACAAGGTGCTGTGTCTCCTGATGAGTATATTGTCTTTAAGCCCACACTGAAAAAAGGTTTTGAGTCCATTATCGAAAAGAAACTCGGCAAAAAAGACCGAAAGATGATTTACAGTGATGATCCAGGTGAGCTTACAAAAATTGTAAATGTTCAAAAAGACCATCAACAAAAATTTTGCCTAACGGATGAACAGATTCTTGAACTTTCTCGCTCAGTATGCTTGATTGAAGACTATTATTCTTCACTTAAGAATCAGTGGTGCCCCATGGATGTGGAATGGGCTGTTGATGGCCTCACCAATCAGCTCTTCATTGTGCAGGCGCGGCCTGAAACAATTCATTCACAACAAGAGGAAGGTATGCTTGTTGAATACAACATTCTCGAACCTTCTTCCAAAGAATGTCTGTTAAAAGGTATTGCAGTAGGAAGTAAGATTGGCACCGGCAAGGTAGTGATCATGTACTCTCTCGATGGCCGTGATGGTTCGCATGATGGAATTGATTTTCAGCAAGGCGACATATTGGTAACTGAGATGACAGATCCTGATTGGGAACCGATCATGAAAAAGGCTTCCGCCATTGTAACAAACAAAGGAGGCCGAACTTGCCATGCAGCGATTGTTGCCCGTGAACTGGGAGTGCCTGCCATTGTGGGTTCAACCAATGGCACGGATGTACTTCAAGATGGTCAACTCATCACTGTTTCCTGCTGTGAGGGGGATGTTGGCTATGTGTATGCTGGCGAAATTGCCTTTCAAAAACTGGAAACCAATCTTAATGAATTGCCAGAAGTATCAACACCTATCTTGCTCAATGTAGCATCACCCGAGCTCGCCTTCCGGTTTTCCAATATCCCAAATTCCGGTGTTGGGCTCGCCCGTGAAGAATTTATTATAAACACATACATACAAGCACACCCGCTTGCGTTACTACACCATCGTGAATTAGGCGACACACATCTCACTGAGAAGATTGAAAACCTGATGATTGGCTATGAATCGGAAGAAGATTTTTTTGTTCAAAAATTATCTTTTGGCATCGGAAAAATTGGTGCTGCCTTCTACCCCAATCCAGTAATTGTCAGGTTCTCCGATTTCAAGACAAATGAATATGCCAATTTATTAGGAGGCAGTTATTTCGAACCAAAGGAAGAAAACCCTATGATAGGTTGGCGCGGAGCCTCACGCTATTATTCTGAAAAGTACCGTCATGCGTTTGGTCTGGAATGTGAAGCCATCAAACGCGTGCGCGAGAAAATGGGATTGTTCAATGTGGTGGTCATGATCCCATTCTGCCGCACCGTTAACGAGTTGCTGCGCGTATACGAGGTAATGAAAACGTATGGACTGGAACGCGGCAAAAATGGATTAGAGGTTTACCTGATGGCAGAAATACCTTCCAATATTATTATGGCAGAGGAATTTGCAGAGCACATTGATGGATTCTCCATTGGCTCCAACGACCTTACCCAACTTACTCTAGGTCTTGACCGGGATTCATCTTTGGTGGCAGAACTTTATGATGAAAGAAATCCGGCCGTTAAACGTCTTATCTCAAGTCTCATCAAAACGGCAAAAAGAAAAGGTGTTAAAGTGGGCATCTGTGGGCAAGGGCCATCAGATTTTCCTGACTTCGCAGCTTTTCTGGTGGAAGAAGGTATCGATAGTATTTCAGTCACACCAGATTCTGTCCTTAAAACTATTAAGACCCTGGCGGCCCATCAGTTGTTAGCGGAGTTGGTAGAATCGTAAACTATCCAGGCTGGAGTGTA
Source organism: Bacteroidia bacterium (assembly GCA_031419815.1). Taxonomy (GTDB): domain Bacteria; phylum Bacteroidota; class Bacteroidia; order Cytophagales; family Cyclobacteriaceae; genus ELB16-189. Next base: position 174 of record JANOLM010000396.1, on the reverse strand, counting down.
GGTTGTACTGATAAAAGAATTGATCCGCATGTTGCGAGGCAACTGTTTCATGCCCAGATCAAAAGTGTGAGCCACAGCATAGACGGAAAGCTATGAAACTAAGTCCACTGCTTTCTTCATTTTTTCCAAACCGGTTTTCGCCACACTTAGCAGATCATTCTTCCAATACTCTGG
>JANOLM010000395.1:0-1972 GCA_031419815.1 Bacteroidia bacterium | reverse complement strand
CAAGTGCGCAACAAAATACCACTCCTTTTAAAGAAAAGTATGAAAAAGAAGCAATCTACTTTAGTGGAGCCAGATACGTTAAAAATAACATCGCGTATCATCCTAAATACTTAAAAAATGAATTCAAGTCCTCGGCCGAGGGAATGAATATGTATAAAATGTATCAATCAGATAATCGAAAGGGGTGGAAGTGTGCCACGCTTGGATTAGTCAGTTGCATTTCTTCAATTGTAGTTGGAATTAATGGTAACGAAAGACTTGGCAAAGCACTCCTCCTAGGCTCATTGATTCCTTCGGGGCTTGCCATTCATTTTGGTTTACGCGGGGATAAACGAATGAAAAAAGCGGTGTGGTTGAGAAACCGAGATATCTTACTCCACTAGTTCGTTTACCTTTCGCTTCCCAACGGTGAGCTAAAGATCTTCGGTATTAAAAGTATCGCCTTGGGAGGTATCCCCCGTCTTATAACCTTTCGTAAACCAGCGTACGCGTTGTTCGGAAGTACCGTGAGTGAATGAATCAGGCGTAATCCGTCCTTGCGATTTTTTTTGGAGACGATCATCGCCAATGGCGCTGGCAGCATTTATAGCTTCCTCAAAATCGCCATTCTCGATCATATCGTTAAGCTCGTTCGCATGATGCGCCCACACTCCCGCAAGAAAATCGGCCTGTAACTCTAACCGGACAGATAACTTATTGTATTCTTCCTCACTTATATTGCCTCTTGCCTCATGTACTTTGTCAGTAATTCCTAAAAGATGCTGCACGTGATGGCCCACTTCATGTGCAATCACATAAGCTTGAGCAAAATCGCCCGGAGCATTAAAACGATCTTTAAGATCTTGATAAAAAATTAGATCGATATAAACTTTTTCATCTTCACTACAGTAAAAAGGACCGGACGAGGCATCGGCCGTTCCACAGCCAGATTGCACCGATCCGCTAAACAACACCAAGGTAGGCTCACGATAATCTTTCATTAGCTTATGCCACACATCTTCTGTGTCGGCCAAAACTACTTTCACAAATTGAGTTAATTCTTCTTCCTCTGCAGTCGGCTGGTATGGGGCGCTCTGCGAAATACTATTCTCCTCCGCTATGGGTAAACTCTGCAATAGACTCAAAGGATTTTTACCCGTGATCAACCCTATTACAATAACAACTATGACCAAGCCAATGCCACCTTTTATGGGTAGTCCTCCCCTGCCTCCACCACTACCCCTCTGGTCATCAAAATTTCCGCTTTGTCTTCTGCCTCTCCAACGCATAATTGATTAATTTAAAAATGGAAGTTTACGCATGCCTATGCTTAAATAAATGTGAGCCTTCCCGATATTTTTCGGAATAACCACATCAGCACTTCATCAGAAATCCTCTAAAATTATTGTGCCATCCAAAATTTAGCTAAGGGAATTTGACCCTTAAACTTAGAATCCCTCATCCTTCGGTTCCCACAATTCAATCTTGTTTCCTTCCGGATCCATGATCCAACCGAATTTCCCGTAAGGAAATTCTTCTATCTCACCAACAATTGTAACACCTTCCTCTTTCAACACTTTTAATAGTTCAACCAGGTTTTCCACGCGATAGTTAAACATAAATTGTTTTTCACTAGGATTGAAATAAGTAGTGTCATTCTTAAAAGGGCTCCATGCAGTTAGTGCCGGAACTTTTGCTTCCTTGTTATCCAAATCAATCCAACGAAAAGAAGCACCATAATCATCAACTGGCAAGCCAAGATGTTTGCCATACCATTCCTTCAATTTTTTTGGATCGGCTATTTTAAAAAACACCGCCCAGTCCGGTAACTCGTTTCATAGGATTATTTATTCTTGTGATTTTCATATATCTCAATCCATTGCTGTGGTGTCATCTTCGAAGCGAGATCGCCAATCAAATCAACTGGAACATCCTCAGGCTTTCTGAATCGAATGCATGACTTGCCCATGTCTAATTTTTTCTCGGAATACAC
>JANOLM010000394.1:0-1813 GCA_031419815.1 Bacteroidia bacterium | reverse complement strand
GTATCGGACATTGTATTTTCTTTAATCCGCATGCTCAGGTCCATAGCATCGTTCGCTATTTCCCGAGTTGTGGCTTGCTTCAAAATATCCAGATGCTCCTGCGCCAATCTGAAGTCTCCTTTATAATATGAAAGTTTGGCATTACGCAATTTAGCGTCATAGCCAACGGGGGTTTCCCGTTGCGTTTTTTCCACTTGTGAATAGAGCAGTGTTGATTCCCATGGTTCCTCTTTTAGCAAATAAATATCGCCTAGCTCCAGTTTGGATTTCGATTTCAACGTCATCGCTACCTTTGGATTCACTATCAGTTGATTCAGTTTAAGGATGGCCGAATCTTTCTTATCCAAATAGTAGGCATAAAGAGATGCTTCGTTTAGCAAAGCTTCATGCGAGTTTATGTTGTCTGGATACATCCCAATAAAATTCTGATATTCACGAATGAGATACTGAACGGAATCTTTGTTCACCGGAAAACTCTTCTTGACTTTCGCCTCGCGTGCCCTTATCAATCCCAACCTTGCTGGCAAATAATTATCGGTGTTTCGAAATTCCTTTATCACATAAGAAAAACTGCGATCTGCATTTTCATAGTCCATATTGCTCAAAGCAACTTGTGCTATCTCTAGTGTTTTTGAATTTTCCTTTCTAAACCTTTTGTCGTAAGCGCGAGACTGAATAAAGGCACCATAAAAATTCTTTTGTTGGAGGTTTACCCAAATCAGAAGATCGGCAAAAACTTCCGATTCAGGATTTTGTTGCACTTTTTCAAATAAATGCTTCTCCAGACTTTCCATCTCGTCAGGCTTACTTAGCAGAACCTGCAAGAGGTTTTTAATGTAGCTAATGTTGGTTGGAACTTGCGTTACATAGTTGAGATATTCCTGCACCATCTCATCCTGTTTACCCTGAATACGATAAAAGTTTGCTAGTTCTAGCGTAAAGAGAGTTGGATTATTATGAGTTTCACGTGCCTGTAGTAAAGCTGTAGTTGCATACTCAACAAGATTGTGAACAGCGAGGTAATCCGCAATAGATTTTATGCGGTAAATGTCTTCATCATTTGATTTTATAAGATTTTTAAACTGCTTATCGCCCTTTGGGAGATCGCCCGAACGGATGTAAACAAAACCAAGATCCAACCTGTAATTAAGATTGTTCGGATCTCTTTTGATCTGACGCTCCACATAATCCTCTGCCTCTTTATTCGAGCCAAAATCCAGCAAAAGGTTTAAGTAATTATTATGAATTAAAGGAATATTTTCCTGACTCTTTGCAAGCGCCTGAAAAGACATTAGCGCTTTTTCCTTTTCACCTTTTAAGAAATACTCATTAGCAATTCGAATTTCCGCCTGGTTTTGCCCCCTTAAATTATTGTCATAACTAAATAGACTTAACAAAACACATATTAATGTATTTCTACAAAGTTTTAAATTTTTATAGGTGTAATAAGCGATGTTCATTTGTTTACAAGTCCCCTACCTTACTAGCTGTTGTTTGAATGTTTGTTCTATTCTGGATAAAAATCTGTGGATTATTGTCTAAATAATGGTTTTCTAAAGTTAATGAACAATTGCACAATGTATACTGCTTTTTATATTCTTGACTAAAGGGTTTGTTGAACGGTGTGGTTAAGTGGGTGTTTGTAAACAATCATGAAAGTTTATTTTTAGAATTTCTGCTTTTGTCTGGTTTTTTAAAGTTTAAAAAAGTTGTACACAAGTTATTCAGAAGGTTAGAATGAATGGACCTACTTCCCAGGTTGATCGTATTGGAAAGGTGTACTTGCCTTCTGACCTATAGAAATAAGTTGGTT
>JANOLM010000393.1:0-7491 GCA_031419815.1 Bacteroidia bacterium | reverse complement strand
TGATCCGAAATATCCAGATTCATATAACAATAGGGGAAATGCTAAATATTATTTAAAAGATTATGCTGGAGCGATTTTAGATTACAGTAAAGCAATAGCGCTTGCTGGCAATTTTACAGAGGCTTATTTCAATAGAGGAATTTCAAGAATTAAATTAGGTCAAAAAGAAGGCGGTTGTTTGGATTTCAGTAAAGCTGGAGAATTAGGGCATCCAACCGCTTATGATGTCATTAAGGAATTATGCAATTAAGGTATTCAAATTCTTCATTGAACTTTTTCCTTTCGAGGCCTTCAACCGCAAATATTTTATTTTGAGTAATTGAATCAAACCTCATATTATTCTTCACCTTTATTGCTCTATGAAAAAAATTCAATTAGCCTGTTTATTTGTTTTTATTTCTTCAACAGGATTCAGTCAAGAACTTGATTATGTCAGGGATGCTTTTGCTATTAAAGATGGTCAGGATTACAGAAAGCACTTGATGATATCAGAAAATGATTCTTCTTTCTATTATCCAAAAGATTCCTCGGCCTTGGTTCGTGTCCGCACGAAACAATCTTCATCTTTCACCTTCAAAACCCCTAGCTAGCTCGCGTTGCAACGCGTGCTACTCATCAATTCAATAACCTGACCTCCAATAATCCTTTCTTCTTAGTGTAATAATCCCTTGCACTGCTATACCAATAGTATTCTGGTTCATCCACGAATTCAGCTACAACCGGATTTTTCCCCGCAGAGTCCCCGCCTCGAGGACTCTGGCGGTCAAGTCAAGCATTGCTACTAATTTTCAAAAAGTGATTTTGATAACCCTGACTGCCGAATAATTGATTGAAGAGTTCCTATTCGGATTTCTTTATGGTCTGGTACCGGAATAGTTATGGTAGAGTCTGTTGTTTTAAGCTGCATGATGATGTGGCTGCCTTTTTGCCTGACTTGAACAAATCCATTTTCTTGCAAAATTTTGCAGAGATATCTGCCCGATATAATTTTGAGTTTACCCAATAGCTACTTCAAGACGGGTTACAAAAACTTCTTCGTGCTGACGTTGACTAATCTCTTTTGTGGATGCGTGTTCAAAAAAAAGCTCAACTGCTTCTTTCAGATTTGCGGTTGCTTCTTCAACAGTCTCACCCTGACTGGCAATATCAAGTTCGGGGCATAAGGAAACATACCCTTTTCCTTCCTTTTCAATTACTGCTGTGAATTGGAATTTCTTGTTCATAGTGTAAATGTAAGGAAATTGAGTCTAAAGTTATACTTCTACGCGCCCGATTAGCGCACACTTTGTAAAATGCGCATAACTAAAACGGGTTGTAATCACTTGTCAGTCTAAGCTTGTCGAAGACTCAAACCTTTTTTCTTCTATTGATCAGTGAAATGAGTTTGCCAATGCTGAGGCCTTGCACCACAATGGAAAAAACAACTACATAATAGGTGGCCGATAAAAACAGATTCTGATTAAGGTGAGGATCAATCGTCAACGCCAAGGCTACAGAAACACCACCGCGCAAGCCACCCCATACCAGCACCGCCATGGTCTTTGTATCGAATCGGCCAATGCCGGGAATCATCCACATGGGTAGCAAGATTGACAGATAGCGACTCATCAACACAATCACGATACTTAAACAACCAATGATCCAATATTGCTGAATATCCGGAATCAAGAGAAGTTCAAGACCAATGATGAGGAACAACATCGCATTGAGAATTTCATCAATCATTTCCCAGAACTTGTCCAGGTAATCTTTGTCGGTGGCCGACATAGCAGTTTTCTTTCCGTAGTTACCAATTACCAATCCGGCTGCGGCCATCGTGAGCGGCCCGGAAATATGGAGGTAGCGTGTTACCAAATAGCCACCCATTACAATGGCTACCGTAATGAGCACCGTTACCTGATAGTCGTGGATACTTTTAATTGCTTGCGAACCAATGTAGCCCAACAACAGCCCCACCACTAATCCGCCCACCGCCTCCTGCACAAACAAACCCGCTACATTCCGGAAGGTGATATCTACTTCATTGCCTTGAGCCAACTGCAGCAGAATAGCGAACAACAACACGGCCAAACCATCATTAAATAGCGACTCCCCTGCAATCTTGATTTCGAGGGGCTTGCCAATCCCAGCCCTTTTCAATATGGCAATTACTGCCAACGGATCTGTTGGCGAAATAAGTGCCCCGAACACCAGACATTGGATAAAGGGTACTTCCATCCCTAGTTGGATTAATAAAACATACATCAGCGTTCCCACCAGGAAGGTTGACAGCATGACACCCACCGTTGAGAGGATTAGAATAGGCAGGCGTTGTTTGTGCAAATCCTGCATGCTTATGTGAATGGCCCCGGCAAACAACAGAAAGTTGAGCACGGCATTCATAAGCACGGCCGGAAAATCAACACTGGCAACAAGACCGGAAAAGTACTGTGCGAAGACCGGGTGCGTTTTGCCAAGAGCCACCAGACTAATAGACGTAATGATAGCCAGCAGCATAATGCCAATAGCCGGGGGAAGTTTCAGGTATCGGCTGTTGACGTAAGAAAATAATGCGGATAGAACAATGAGGATTGAGAACGTATAGTATAAATCCATAGATCGCGGAAACGAGTTTTCAAGATACGAAAATCAAGGATTAAGATTAATGTATGATCCTCAACTATTAATAAAATTAATAGTAACGTCAACACACCAGCTATCGCGTTTGTTATGTGAACTACTCATCAATTCAATAGTTCAATTTCCAGTAAAGCAGCTAGCGCGCTAGCAAGGTGTGCCATTACTCAATTCAAACATTTTCATCCATAACATTTTTTGAATATTGCGGTTTTTTATCCTGATGAATAAAATTGGTAAACGTGTACTAACGGAAAGTAGTATGTTGAACGCGTTGCAAACGCATGCCAGCTAAAGGTTTTTAAATGCTTCTACTCTTTAATTTAGGGATACACGTGCTACACCCAAATTTTCAAACGCTAATTCACTCATTCTTGTAATGAATTTACCGTCAATACAAGAAATGAATTCGGCAGCGATTTACTTCCTAATTTTCCTTTTTAGTTAAATCTTTTACTATGATACTATCCTTATTAAACAAAACCCGTGAGGGCATTTTTACCACCTTGTTGCTCATGCTGGCTGGGTTGGCTTCGGCCCAACAAGAGCCCGGCAAAGAAAAATTTATTGATCCTGTTAACATGGATGTGGCCGTGAAGCCAGGTGATGATTTTAAGAATTATGCCGGAGGAATATGGTTGAAGAACAATCCGGTGCCAGCCAAGGAAACCAACTGGGGAAGTTTTACCATCCTTCGTGACTTCAATTTAAAAGCTGTTCGCGTGATCTTAAATGAAGCGGCTGCTGATAAGAAGGCCGCTTCTGGCTCCATAAAGAAACGCGTGGGCGATTTTTATGCTGCCGCTATGGATAGTGTATCTATTGATAAGGCCGGCTTTGCTCCAGTGAAAGACGATTATGCACGCGCAGGTTCGGTGCAAACTGTTGCCCAGGTGTTGGATGAAATGGTGTATGAACGCACGCAAGGAATTGCCAGTCCTTTGTTTGGATTTTTTGTTGGCCAGGATAGAAAGCATCCGCAAAATATGGTGGCTCAGCTTTCGCAGGGAGGCACTTCACTTCAGGATCGTGATTACTATTCTAAGGAAGATGCACGCACTAAAAAAATTCAGGCTGCCTTCCACACGTACATGACTACACTCTTCACGTTAGCGGGAGAAACAGAACTAATCGCCAAGCAAAAAGCGGCTGCAGTTTTCAATCTCGAGAAGCAATTGGCAGCCGCCCAGATGAGTCGCGTGGAAATGCGCGACCCATATAAAACCTACAATAAATTTTTGTTGACGGATTTCAGCAAAAAGACGTCTGCGTTTGACTGGTCCGCTACTCTTGTTAAGTTGAAGGCAACTGCACCGGATAGTATTCTGGTCAATTCACCAAAATTCTTTTCGGTAGCCGATAGTTTATTGAGAAATGTGCCCGTGACTGAATGGCAAACTTATTTGCAGTGGAACGTTCTTCGCGCTGCCGCACCGTATTTAAGCAAGTCGTTTACCGATGCAAACTTTGCTTACACCCAGGCCTTAAGCGGACAGAAAGTACAAACGCCACGTTGGCAACGGATGTCTACTCTGACGGACGGCACCATTGGCGAATTGTTAGGTCAGTTGTATGTGGAAAAACATTTCAAACCAGAAGCGAAAGCGCGCATGGATGAGATGATCAAGAACCTGGTGAAGGCGTATGAAATCCGCATCAAAAAACTGGAGTGGATGAGTGATGTAACAAAACAAAAAGCACACGATAAGTTAATGGCCTTCACTCCAAAAATCGGGTATCCGGAAAAGTGGAAGACCTACGATGGATTGGAGATCAGCCCTGATTCATTTTTTCAAAATTTGCGCAATGCCGGTCGTTGGAGCTATGCCGATATGGTGAGCCAGTTGGGCAAGCCTGTGGACAAGAAAAGATTTGGAATGACTCCGCCCACTGTGAATGCGTATTACAATCCCGTGAATAATGAAATTGTATTTCCAGCGGGAATTCTTCAATATCCTTTTTTCCACCCAGATGCCGATGATGCATTTAACTATGGAGCGATTGGTGCTGTAATCGGTCATGAAATTTCTCATGGGTTTGACGATTCCGGAAGTCAATACGACAAAGACGGAACGCTGCGTAACTGGTGGACGGCTGATGATTTAGCCAAGTTTAAAGAAAGAGCAAAACAATTGCAGGAGCAATTTGATGCGTATACCGTTTTGGATAGCGTACATGTTAACGGCAAATTAACGCTGGGAGAAAACATTGGAGATCTCGGTGGGTTAAATGCAGCGTATGAAGCATTTAAAATGACCAAGCAGGGAAAGACAGACAAGAAAATTGATGGGTTCACACCTGACCAGCGTTTCTTCCTGGCCTGGGCACAAGTGTGGAGAAGCAATACGCTGCCCGATACCAAGGCGCAGTTGATCGTCACCGATTCGCACTCTCCCAATGAGTATCGTACTATCGGTGCACCGGTAAATATGGATGCCTGGTACAAGGCATTCAATGTCAAACCTACCGATAAATTGTATAAGAAGCCGGAGGATAGAATAAGAATCTGGTAAGCAAGCGTTTCTTAATATTAAAAATGCGCGCGTTTTAATGCGTGCATTTTTTTTAATCATTAGGTGATACTGGAATACTTTTGCGATGCATGATAAATCCAATCCTAAATAATTTACTTTAGATTAGTGGATATGATCGAAAGTAAGTTGGTACGAAAAGATTTTAGCAGGCGATGGATATTACCAACCATCGTTATTGCCCAATTTTTCTGTACCTCAATATGGTTTGCAGGCAATGCCATCATCTCCGACATTGTTAAAGATTTTCATCTCACTTCAGATTTCTTAGCGCATCTTACCAGCGCTGTGCAGTTTGGTTTTATCTCGGGTACGTTAGTCTTTGCTGTGTTCACTATTTCAGATCGCTTTTCTCCTTCACTGGTTTTTTTTATCAGTGCTATTGTTGCTGCACTCTTTAATCTTGGGATAAGCATATCAGGTATAGACATAACAGGCTTGCTCATCTTTCGATTTCTAACTGGTTTTTTCCTGGCGGGTATTTATCCGGTAGGCATGAAGATAGCGTCAGATTATTCGCAAAAAGGACTTGGCAAGGCTTTAGGATTTTTAGTCGGAGCTTTAGTTGTGGGGACTGCATTCCCACATTTATTAAAAAACATCACCACAGATTTACCCTGGAGGTATGTCGTCTATTCAACTTCTGCGCTTTCGGTTATGGGAGGAATTGGTATTCTATTGCTGGTGCAAAATGGACCGTATCGAAAACAAAGTCAGCACCTGAATCTCACAGCATTTATCAAAGGTTTTAAACAACCTAATTTCCGATCAGCAGCTTTTGGATATTTTGGTCACATGTGGGAGTTGTATACATTTTGGGCATTCGTGCCGGTTATGCTCATCACCTATAATAATCATTATCCTGAGCGAAGCATAAATGTTCCCTTGCTATCCTTTCTAATCATTGCCTCAGGAGGATTAGCCTGTGTGGCAAGTGGATTTTTATCACAGTGTTTTGGTGTAAAAAAAATTGCGACCATTTCGTTAGCTCTTTCTTTGCTATGTTGTTTGGCTTCTCCGCTTCTATTACTAAGTAGTTCAATTGTTTTGTTTATTGTGTTCCTTTTCTTTTGGGGATTGGTAGTGATTGCAGACTCTCCCTTGTTTTCAACTTTAGTAGCTCAAAATGCACCTGAAGAATCACGAGGAACCTCGCTGACAATCGTGAATTGTATTGGGTTCTCCATTACCATTGTGAGTATTCAATTTATAAATGTTGCTTCGGCTAACATAGGTGGGCAATATGTTTACATGTTACTGGCAATAGGGCCTTTATTAGGACTTATTGCATTGTTAAGAAAACGATAGACACTATCTTTAGTACATAAATCTCAACTTTATGAAAACACTGGGTATTATGCACATGCTCTTCGTTCAGGACATGGACAGAGCCATAGGATTTTACGAAAAAACTTTTGGCTTCAAACTCATCACCAAATCTCCGTTTTGGTCTAACCTGGACTCGGGTCACGGTCTTCTGGGACTTACTTCTTTTGGAAATAAAACTGAGCGAAGAGAAACTATGCTGATCATTGAAGTGGATGATCATCTGCAAGCTGTGGATCGGATCACACAGTCAGGAGGCCAGGTACTGAACATTGCCAAACCGTATGAAGGTGCGCCTGTGTATAATGTGATCGCTATCGATACAGAAAATAACCAGTTTACAGTTTCGGAAATGGTAGCTGTGTAATTTTCTCTTCTCCAAAGTCTCCTAAAAAGGGTCTCAAAGGGTCTTCTGATTTGCCGATCACATTATCATTTGAATTCTGTGATGAATATTTTATACTCGTAGTAAATAATCAAACTATATGAAAGCCAATAGACGCAACTTCCTTAAACAATCTATCGCGATGGCAGCAGGCCTTGGCGCAACTGTATTGCCAAGTGACTTATATAGCAATCCTATTAAAATTGAGAACAACAACTTTGAGGTTGATAAAAAGATTAAGCGAAAGGCCTCTATCAGATTTTCTGTCATCGGGCTCAACCATGGACATATCTATTCGCAGACTGATGCGATGATTCGAAGCGGTGGAGAATTTGTGGCTTTTTATGCCAAAGAATCAGAGTTAGCAGAGGCTTATGGCAAACGCTATCCTCAGGCCAAACTTGCCCGCAATGAGAAGGAGATTCTAGAAGACAATTCAATTCAGTTAGTGGTAAGCGCATCTATTCCGGTTAATCGCGCCCCACTTGGTATTGAAGTGATGCGCCATGGCAAAGATTTTATGGTCGATAAGCCCGCCATCACTACGCTTAAACAACTAGCTGATGTAAGAAGGGTGCAGAAAGAAACGAAACGTATTTATTCCATCATGTACAGTGAGCGGTTCGAGAACAG
>JANOLM010000392.1:0-29764 GCA_031419815.1 Bacteroidia bacterium | reverse complement strand
GGTAAGCCCACCCGTCTTTGGTGGATGGCGTTTAGTTTTTCATTCGTACTTCTTGTTTTAGGATTTTACTCTGTTTGTGTCCTGCTTTGGAATGGGGTGGGGGTGTGGGGTCTAAATAAAACAGTGGGCTGGGCCTGGGATATTACAAACTTCGTCTGGTGGGTTGGTATTGGTCACGCTGGAACATTGATTTCGGCTATTCTTTTATTATTCCGGCAGAAGTGGAGAATGTCTATCAATCGCGCGGCAGAAGCAATGACAATCTTTGCGGTTATTTGTGCAGCTACTTTCCCTTTTGCGCACATGGGTCGCTTATGGTTGGGTTTCTATTGGGTTTTCCCTTTGCCAAATACGTGGGGTTCTTTGTGGGCTAACTTTAATTCACCTCTGCTCTGGGACGTATTTGCAATCTCTACTTATTTCTTAGTGTCACTGGTGTTTTGGTACATGGGTCTTATACCTGATTTTGCGGTGATCCGTGATCGGGCGGTTCGCTCGGGCAATAAGATAAGAGCAACTATTTATAATTCACTCAGCTTTGGATGGAGTGGAGGCGCAAGGACGTGGAGTCGTTACGAGTCGGTAGCATTAATTCTGGCTGGCCTTTCCACACCACTAGTGCTTTCAGTACATACCATTGTATCTATGGACTTCGCAACCTCTGTGATTCCAGGATGGCACACCACCATCTTCCCACCTTACTTTGTTGCCGGGGCTATTTTTTCAGGTTTTGCGATGGTGTTAACACTTTTGATCGTAACACGAAAGGTTTTTAAATTAGAGGACTACATCACGGTCTATCATATAGAGTTGATGAATATAGTTATCATCATTACAGGATCGATTGTCGGTATCGCATATATAACTGAGTTTTTCATGGCCTGGTACGGACAAGTTCCGGCCGAATATTACGCCTTCTACAACCGAGCGACAGGGCCTTACTGGTGGGCGTATTGGTCTATGATGACATGCAACGTAATTTCCCCTCAACTTTTCTGGTTTAAAAAATTACGTACCAACATTGTATCAACATTTATACTCTCCATCATTGTAAACATCGGAATGTGGTTTGAGCGTTTTGTCATTATTGCTACCTCGCTTCACCGCGACTATCTGCCTTCAAGTTGGTCAATGTTTCACCCTACTATATATGATGTGGGCGAATACATCTTTACCTTCGGTTTCTTTTTCTGCGCCTTCTTGTTGTTCGCAAAGTTCTTCCCGGTGGTTAACATGGCCGAAATGAAAAGCATTATTAAATCAACATCAGAAAAGAAACATTGAACATGGAGAAAAACAAATACTTTATAGTAGGAATTTTTGACGATGAGGATGTACTTCTTCATGCCGTTGATAACATCCGAGAAAAAGGAATAAAGATTCAGGAAGTATTTTCACCCTTCCCGGTTCACGGATTGGACGATGCCCTTGGGTACAAACGTTCACGTTTGCCAATTGCTGCTTTCCTTTTTGGTATGACTGGAACAATCCTGGCATTGTTTACCCAAATATGGATGCTTGGATTTGACTGGCCAATGATTATTGGTGGAAAGAACCACGCCTCCTTGCCACCGTTTATCCCGGTGACATTTGAGTTTACTGTATTGCTTTCGGCTTTTGGTATGGTGGGTACATTCTTTATCGTGAGCGACATGAAGCCTTATAAATGGCCACGTCAATTTGATTTAAGAAGTACAGATGATAAGCATGTTATGGCGATTGACTTGGCTTCCAATAAGTTGAACAAGGATGAGATCAGTCGAATTTTAAAAGATAACGGTGCGTCAGAAATTAATGAGAAGAACTTTTAACGCTTATGCGAATGCAATTGATCAAAACATTTTTCTTTGGAGCTTCGGCAGCAGTGATCTTGGCAGGCTGCACAGCGGGTGGTGATAATCCGGGTAAAGAATTTGCACCCAATATGTATCACTCCGTGGCGTACGAACCGCTTTCGCAAATCACAGATGAAAATGCGGGCAACATAGTTAACTCTCTCGATAGCCGAACTGGGGAATATTACAATTCAAATAAATATAATCCGTATCGCATGACGATGCGTGAGCCTCCTCCACACACAGTAAAGAGAAGTCCCTTTGGCTTTCTTCCGTATAGAGTAGCCAATGATACAATAGGTTTACGGAAAGCCAATAGTTTGGTAAGCCCATTTGAAACTACCAAAGAGATAATCGGTCAGGGAAAAATGCTGTATGAATATTATTGTCAGCATTGCCACGGTGCAAAGGGGGTGGGTGATGGAAAAGTCTCAGAGAAATATGCGGGTGTCGCTAACTTGAAAGGTGATGCTTATAAGAATATCACAGAAGGCCATATTTTCCATGTGATTACATACGGCAAAGGTTTGATGGGTGCACACGGTTCTCAAGTGAGCCAGGAGGATCGTTGGAGAATTGCCAAGTATGTAAAAGAATTGCAAAAGAATTGATGTTTATCCATAAGAATAATCATACACATGATAGCTGACGAAAAATATATCTTCAAACAGGAAACAAAACGAAAGTTATTTATTCTAGCAGTCGTTGGAATAGTACTTTTTGCTCTTGGGGTTTTCATGGCCATGTATTCTGGAGGGCATGAAGCTGAAGGTGGTCACGCTTCTGTAGAGCTATCGAAAAATCTGGTTGCAACAACTGATCATACGGTTGCAGCAGATGGTCATGAGGCGGGATCAGAAGAGCATCATGGAAGTCCTGTTTGGTTGAAAAGAATTTATACTTCGCTTTGGCATAATAATGTGTTCTTCGCAGGTATAGGAATAATTGGTCTGTTCTTTATTACGATTCAATATGCCGCCCAGGCTGGGTGGTCAGCACCTATTAAAAGAATTCCTTTGGCGATTGGTCATTGGATTCCTTTTGCTGGTATTTTAATGTTAGTTCTCTGGTTCGTTGTAAAGGCTGATGTATTTCATTGGACGCATCCTGACTTATACGTGAAAGATAACCCAGGCTATGATGCCATTATTGATGGTAAAGGAGGATTTTTCTTTTGGCCACTAGGCAGCGGTGGATTTCCGTTTTTCTTTATTTTTAGAATGGTAGCTTTTTTTGGACTGTGGTATTTGTTCTTTGTATGGATAAAAAGGGAGATGCTGGCCGAGGATATTGATGGTTCAACCGACCATTGGTATGCATCGCGCAAGATATCGGCAATATTTCTGGTTATCTTTGGTTATAGCTCATCGATAGCTGCGTGGGATTGGGTCATGAGCATTGATACGCACTGGTTCAGCACAATGATGGGATGGTATGTTTTTGCAAGCTGGTGGGTATCAGGTTTGGCTACGATCACGCTGATTGTAACGGGCTTAAAGAGTGCTGGCTATTTGAAAATGGTAACTCCCAATCACCTGCACGATCTTGGTAAATTTATTTTTGCCTTTAGTATTTTCTGGACGTACATCTGGTTTAGTCAATTTATGTTGATCTATTACGCAAATATTCCAGAGGAGACAGTGTATTTCATAAGTCGCCTCCAAAACAATCCTTATAGCTGGATATTCTATACCAATCTCATCTTAAACTTTGTACTCCCCTTCTTGTTATTAATGACAAGAGATGCTAAGAGACAAATGTCTATGCTGAAAGTGGTTTGTCCGATCGTTATCATCGGCCACTGGTTTGATTTCTATAATATGATCACGCCAGGTGTTATGAAGGGCGATGGAGGAATCGGATTGTTGGAAATTGGTGTCGCATTAATTTTTATGGCGGCTTTTCTGTTTGTTGTGTTGAACGCTCTTTCCAAAGTTCAGTTAGTGGCAAAACACCATCCGTTTATGGAGGAGAGTTTAAATCATCACATTTAGAGTGTATATCACATTTGATAAAAAGATAATAGTATGATGAGTCTGATAATAGGGTTAGGGGTAGTTCTGGTACTTGCCATCTTGTACATGATCTTTAGGATTGGGAACCTGGTGGGGCTAGTAAAAAATGAGAATGAGCAGGAGGATTTGAGTTCAGGCAATAGCATTCACGCTTATCTCTTTATGGCGTTTATCATTTTTGGACTTGGATTATTCTTCTGGTATTCCTTTGCGCATTTTGATAGCTATGTTCTGCCTGTCGCTTCTGAGCATGGAGTTCTTACCGATTATTTATTTTGGGTAACTATGGTTGTTATCGTAGTTGCTTTCACCGTCATCTCGTTGGCTATGTTTTGGTTCACGTTTAAGTACCGATATAATAAGGACAGAAGAGCTGAATATATAGCAGACAATCATATTCTTGAAATAGTTTGGACCATTGTTCCGGCAATTGTTCTGTCGTTATTAATTTTTACAGGGTTAAGGGCATGGAACGATATCACCGGGCCTGCTTCCAAAGAAGCTGAAGTGATTGAACTTGTAGGTCAACAATGGTCATGGACGGCTCGTTATCCTGGTGTCAAAGATAATATGTTGGGTCACCATAATTACAAATTGATTGATGCCTCCAATGAATTTGGATTGGATCTTACTGATAGAAATTCCTTTGACGATTTCAAATCGCTTGAATTGCATTTACCGAAAGGCAAAGAGGTTTCATTAAAGATAAGGGCGAAGGATGTTTTGCACAGTGTCTTCCTGCCTCACTTCCGCGTGAAGATGGATGCGGTGCCAGGCATGCAGACTACCTTCAAGTTTGTGGCTACTAAAACAACTCAGGAAATGCGTGACGAAACAGGTAACTCAAAATTTAATTATGAGATGGCCTGTACAGAAATTTGTGGAAAAGGTCACTTCTCTATGAGGTTCCTGGTAGTGGTAGATGAACCTGAGGTATATGAAAAATGGAAAGCTTCACAGGAGGCTTGGTTAAAACTTAATCCTGAATATTTGAAATATGTTCCTGCTGCTTTGCAAGAGGCGGCAATGATCAACGCAGGTATAGAGAATAATACGAATGCAGCAACTCAGGTTGTTGTCAGTGCAGTTTCAATTGCTAATTAAAAGACATTTACACAACATGGCAACAGTAGATATACACACCCACATTGATGTTCAGCAACACGATGACCATGAGCATGAACACGAGCATCATGGTAATTTTTGGACGAACTATATTTTTTGTCAGGATCACAAGATAATTGCCAAGCAATTTCTGATCACAGGTATTTTTTGGGCGCTTCTGGGTGGTATGCTTTCTGTATTGTTCCGTCTTCAGTTGGGTTTTCCAGAAGCTAATTTGGAATGGTTAAGACCTGTATTAGGTGGCTGGATTACCGCAGAAGGAAAGATTGATACCGAGTTCTATCTCGCTTTGGTAACTATGCACGGAACCATTATGGTGTTCTTTGTGCTGACTGCCGGATTAAGTGGAACGTTTAGTAATTTCCTTATCCCGCTGCAGATTGGAGCTCGCGACATGGCTTCTGGCTTTATGAACATGTTGTCCTACTGGTTCTTCTTCTTGTCCAGTGTGATTATGTTCACTTCACTTTTCCTTTCCACTGGCCCCGCTGGTGGTGGGTGGACAATTTATCCACCATTGAGTGCTCTCCCACAGGCAATTTCAGGTTCTGGTCTTGGTATGACACTTTGGTTGGTAGCCATGGCATTGTTTATTGTGAGTAGCCTATTAGGTGGCATTAATTATATAACTACGATCATCAACATGAGAACCAAAGGAATGGCATTCACAAAAATGCCATTGACAATTTGGGCATTTTTCTTCACGGCAATCATTGGCGTACTTTCTTTTCCGGTGCTTTTCTCAGCAGCCTTATTACTAATCTTCGATCGTAGTTTTGGAACAAGCTTCTTCCTGTCTGACATTTATATTGGTGGGGAGGCACTACCGAATCAGGGAGGCAGTCCTGTTTTATTTCAACACTTGTTCTGGTTCTTAGGACACCCTGAAGTTTATATTGTGTTGTTGCCGGCCTTAGGTCTTTCATCTGAAATCATTGCCACAAATTCGCGTAAGCCAATTTTTGGATACAAGGCCATGGTGGGTTCTATGTTGTTCATTGCCATTCTCTCGTTTGTAGTATGGGCGCATCACATGTTTGTAACTGGGATGAATCCATTCCTGGGTTCGATATTCACACTCTTAACGTTGATCATTGCAGTGCCATCTGCTGTAAAGATTTTTAACTATGTGGCCACGCTGTGGAAAGGAAATATCATTTTCACTCCGGCCATGCTATTTTCAATAGGTCTCGTCTCCTTCTTCTTGACGGGTGGAATTACAGGTATATTTCTGGGTAATTCAGCAATCGACATCCAACTTCACGATACGTATTTTGTTGTAGCACACTTCCATTTGGTAATGGGCAGTGCCTCTTTCTTTGGAATGATGGCAGGTGTGTACCATTGGTTTCCTAAAATGTTTGGTAGGATGATGGATTATAAGTTAGGCCAACTCCATTTCTGGATAACATTTGTTGGAGTGTACATGGTGTTCTTTCCGATGCACTATATTGGTATTGCAGGTTTCCCCCGCAGATATTATTCCTGGACAAACTTCGAGACTTTTAATTCCTTTGCAGACTTAAACATGTTAGTCAGTGCTGCGGCTATTCTTACAATGGTGGCACAGTTTATATTCTTATTCAACTTCTTCTACAGTATTTTCCGTGGAAAACTTGCACCTGCCAATCCCTGGAACTCAACAACACTAGAGTGGACAACACCTCGTAATCCACAGCATGGTAACTGGCCTGGTGAAATTCCAACGGTTTATCGTTGGCCATATGATTACAGCAAGCCAGGCTCAAAGGAGGATTTTATTCCGCAACACATTCCGTACTCTGAAACACCAGAATCAAATCTTCCTCACGAGAATGATTTGATCAAACTGGAAATGGGAGACGATGCAATTGTGGTAGAAAACAAAAAGCATTAGATTCTACCGTCCATTGGACTCTACAGCGATCCGGAGATTTAACAAGTTATGCTTGTCAACCTTGATTGCTGTTTACTTTTTAATTTTGGTCGGTGGAATTGTCAGAAGCACAGGTTCTGGCATGGGATGTCCCGATTGGCCTAAATGTTTTGGTCAGTGGGTTCCACCTACTTCTGTTGAACAACTTCCTGAAAACTATAAAGAAGTTTATTCTGCTTATCGCGATAAGAAGAATCAAAAGTTTGCTCGCTATCTCAGCAATATTGGTTTGGAAGAAACAGCAATTAAAATCATGGAGGATAAATCCATTTTACAAGAAGCAGACTTTAATCCCACAAAAACATTGGTGGAATATATTAACCGCCTTATCGGTGTGATCATCGGGGGTTTTATCATTCTGTTGTTTGTGAAGTCCTGGAAATTCAGGAAAACATCACCCTCGCTTTTTCTTTATTCAACCCTCACTTTGATTGCCGTGATTATACAGGGATGGTTTGGGTCAATTGTGGTTTCTACAAATCTTACAACATGGACAATAACCATCCACATGCTGGTTGCGTTGTTGATCGTGGCTCTTTTGGTCTATTTGTACCACAAGAGTAGTCAGCCAGCGGAGAATGGTAAAATGGAAGTCTCAACTGACATAAAAATACTTCTGCTGAGCAGTTCAATTGTCTTGCTCATTCAGATAGTATTGGGCACGGAAGTAAGGGAGGCTATTGATGTTATCGCTGCTTCTATGGCTAATCGCAACTTATGGATAGGGCGGCTTGGGCTGGAGTTTTTAGTACATAGATCATTTTCGCTTATAGTACTCATCATCAACGTACTTTTAGTCTTTAAATTGATGAAAACTAGTTACAATAAAACTTTATCACGTATCCTATTAATCTTAATTTTAGGCGCAATATTGACAGGGGCTGGGATGGGTTATTTTGGGGTTTTACCTGTGCTTCAACCCATTCATCTTTTATTAGCAACAATTACCTTTGGAGTACAGCTATTTATGGTTTTTGATCTGAACAATAGGAGCAAAGTGGAACAGTTAACACTGAAATAGTTAATTGTGAATGGGATTAGCGATCACGATTAACGGATAACAATTTGTGTAGTAAATGATATCAGGACAACTCAACAGTTTATCAAGCCTCACTTTGGCAACCGCCAAGATTAGGTCTTTTATTGAATTGCTTAAAGTCAGGCTATCCTTACTGGTTGCGTTTTCTTGTGCATTTGGATACGGATTGGCTACTCAGGGCAGGATTGACTGGATGGTCTTAAGTATGATTACCCTGGGCGGATTTTTATTATCGGGAGCTTCAGTCACACTCAATCAGATCATTGAAAAAGATCTCGATAAACTGATGAAACGCACAATGAATCGTCCGTTGCCCACTTCTAGATTGACGGTTCAGGAAGCAATGATCTTTGCTATAATCTGTTTACTAGTCAGTATAGCGTTGTTGTGGGTCTACACAAATATGTTGACGGTAACATTATCTCTGGTATCAATGGTGCTATACAGTTTTGTTTATACACCGTTGAAAAGGGTAGGGCCGATAGCAGTTTTTGTAGGTGCAATACCAGGAGCTCTGCCTCCGCTTTTAGGTTGGATTGCTGCGACCGGCACAATATCTCACGAAGCAATGATTATTTTTGGTATACAATTCATCTGGCAGTTTCCGCACTTTTGGGCTATTGCCTGGGTAGCTGATGATGATTATAAAAGAGCTGGATTCAAACTCCTTCCGTCTGGTGGAGGAAAGGATTTAAATACTTGTATTCAGATCATGGTGTACACCATTTTTCTGATTCCTCTTGGGTTGTTGCCAGCTATGTTTGGCATTACCGGAATTAATTCGGCCATTGTGGTGACCGTATGTGGCGTAGCCTTTTTTGCCCAAACATTTTCATTGATGAAGACGGGTAGCCACCAATCGGCTTTACGGATTATGTTTGGCTCATTTTTATATTTACCGATTGTACAGATAGCTTACTTGTTGGATAAAGTGAATTGATATGCCCTCTGATTTTAAAATTATTGAAGACCCAAAGAAGCCGATTTCGATGCATCCCAAAAAGTTTGCGATGTGGCTCTTTATTGCCAGTGTGGTAATGATTTTTGCGTCTCTTACTTCAGCTTATATTGTCCGGCAGGCGGAAGGTAATTGGTTGTATTTCGATTTGCCTGTTCTGTTCTATGTGACTTCAGGGCTGATTATTTTAAGCAGCATTTCCATGCAGCTTGCTTATTGGTCAGCAAAAAAGGACAAGACGGAAAGAGTAAAATTATTTATATCAATCACTTCTGTTCTGGGGGTTGCTTTCTGTGTTGGGCAGGTATTGGGGTGGGGCGAATTAGTTAAGAACAGTGTTTATTTAGTCGGCAATCCATCAGGATCATTCCTGTATGTGATTACAGGCCTGCATGCCGTCCACCTGATCAGCGCCATCATATTTGTCCTCATTGTTTTAATAGCAACCTTCCGTAACAAAGTCCATTCCCGCAACCTGGCGCAGATAGAAATGTGCACAACTTATTGGCATTTTTTGGGTGGACTTTGGCTATATTTGTTTGTCTTCTTAATATTGAACCGATAATCAAATTTAACTTATGTCACACAGTTCAGCCACTACAATTACAGCCCCTGGAAAAGACGAATGGGATGGCGGAGTTTCCCCAATGGGTGTCAGCTACGGCAAGCTCATGATGTGGTTTTTCCTTCTTTCGGATGCTTTTACTTTTTCTGGTTTATTAATTACATACGGCTTAGTCCGTTCAGCCCACCACGCATATACAGGTTCCCCCGCTGACTACATTTTCTCCACTGAGTATTGGCCAATTCCTGAAAAGGTGTTTGATGCCGTGCCGTTTTTACATGGTGTGGAGCTCCCATTGGTGTTCGTTGGTATTATGACATTCGTGCTCATCATGAGCAGCGTTACAATGGTATTGGCTGTTGAAGCAGGACATCGTATGGATCGCAAGGCAGTAGAGAAGTGGATGTTGTGGACAATTCTGGGTGGCCTTGCTTTCTTAAGCTGCCAAGCTTGGGAGTGGACACACTTTATTGTTGGTGCGGACGCGCCTACTTTAGTGAAAGATTTTGTGAAAGGTGAATGGGTTACGAAAGAGGTTTTTGGAGCTTCCCTGCAGATCAACCAATATGGGCCTCCGGACTTTGCAGGTTTCTTTTTCTTTATCACTGGGTTTCACGGCTTTCATGTTTTCAGCGGGGTAATGTTCAACTTTTTGATTTATTACAATACTGTAACAGGAGTCTATGAGCGCAGGGGGCATTATGAGATGGTGGAAAAAGTAGGATTATACTGGCACTTTGTTGATTTGGTGTGGGTATTTGTATTCACTTTCTTTTATTTGGTTTAAACAATTAATTAAAAAATATCATGGCCCATCATTCTCACGAACCTCAGGTTACTATTCTACCTCCCGATAAGGAAAAGATCAGAAAGCTTTGGACAGTTGCCGCGTATCTGGGTGCTATTACTGCTGTTGAATTCGTAGTCGCCTTTGCCTTGGTGCGTGGCCCTATGAAAACAGCGCTATTTGTAATCATGACAATTGTCAAAGCCGCCTATATTGTGGGTGAGTTTATGCATTTGCGGCATGAGTCTAAGGTATTACTGTGGGCTATACTCATTCCGATGGGCTTTGTGGTCTGGATGCTGGTAGCTTTCGTATATGAGGGAATGAAAATTGTCCACTTTTGATTTAGATCACTAAGAATTTTAAACGGGAAGGCTAAGGTTCTTTGAAACTTTAGCCTTCTTTTATGTTCTCAATCTATCTAATAAGGGCATTTTAAAAAACTCTTTTTGACCTTCTCCTTTTGAAGGATAGTATAAAATGCAGGTGACACTGAGTTCATTGGTAGAAGGATTGAGGATGAGGTGGTCATAGACAAAGTTTTTAGAGATTTCCATAAATGAATAAGAAATTTACTTTCCTTCTCCTTGCACTGATACTTCCGCTTTTAGTTTTCACGTTTTTGAAATTTTTCGGAAAAAATGAATTTATAGTGGATCCTTTGTTTCAGACAGGAGAAGTGCAATTACCTGAAGACTGCCCTGAAATTAGAACCCCATACTTTATTCCAGACAGTGCTTATACCTTTTTTAAAGACGGGCATGATGCGGATAGTCTATTGATTATATTTTATGAAAGTAAGTCCGGGGATTTGAAGAGCTCAGAAAATCAACTGACACGTCTGCAAGAATCCTTTAAATTGGGTACAGGATTAGGTTTGAAACGTATTTTCGCAACTGAGAAATCATTAGAATGTAGTTTGCTTTTGCCTTTGTTGCTTGATTTGGTATTAGTAGATGAGAAAAAAAGAATTCGAGGGCAGTATAACTCTAATGATCGCGATGATGTTGATCGCCTGATGACAGAACTTGATATTATTCTAAAAAGGTATTGAATGGAAAATAAAGAACCCTATCGCAGGGTCATTATTGCCTTGTCGATTGTAATCCCAATAGTGGTTGCTGTTTTATTTAAGGTTCAGATAAAGGGGTATGACTTTACTTTTCTTCCACCCATTTATGCTACACTTAACGGAATCACGGCAGTTCTTTTAGTAACAGCGCTCATCGCTATAAAAAATAAGATGCGGGTTTTGCACGAAAGGATAATGAAGCTTTGCATAGGGCTTTCAGCTTCTTTTTTAGTGATGTATGTACTCTATCACATGACAACAGAATCTAGTACATATGGTGGAATCGGATCTATTCGTTATCTATATTTCATTATTTTAATAAGCCACATTCTACTTTCAATTGTTGTTATTCCGATGGTCTTATTCACTTTTTCACGAGCGCTTACAGGTAATTTTGAAAGGCATAAGGCTTTGGCTAGATTTACATTTCCGGTTTGGTTGTATGTGGCCATAACAGGAGTTGTTGTTTATTGGATGATCAGTCCGTACTATAAGTAATTGGTTGTATGAGATTTTTAATTACAATATTGATTTTCTTTTTTTCTTCCATAATAGATGTGTCGGCTCAATGCGCCATGTGCAGGGCTACGTTGGAGAACAACGTGAGTAACGGAAATCCGGGTATTGCCCTTGGCATCAACTTTGGCATCATGTATCTTTTCTTCGCTCCATATCTTGCCGTAGGGGTGATTGCGTATCTTTGGTTCAGAACCAGTAAATCAAATGCCAGAAAAGAGTTGGGGAAGCGCGCTGCTCTCCGGTAAATGTCCAAAGTGCAGAGAAGGTGATATTTTTAAGTACCCTTTGAAAAATATCAAAAGGTTTGCAGAGATGCATAAAAACTGCCCGAATTGCGGAAGTACCTTAGAGCCTGAACCTGGATTTTATTTTGGTGCCATGTTTGTAAGTTATGCCATAAGCGTAGTTTTATTTATCGTCATATGGCTTACACTCTATTTATTGTGGGATCCTTCAGATATCATTTATGTCACCATCATAGGTTTGGGGGCAATGTTATTTACCCCAATTTCCTTTCGCTTTTCACGTATTTTATTTCTCTATTGGTTTGGTGGCCTTTCGTATCATCCATCTAAGTAAGAGTTGATTTTTATATTTTAGTAAGTGAATTCCAGATGAATGTTTAATAGGAAAGCAATTATTTTTTTTCTCCTATCTGGTGTCTCTCTATTGTTAGGAGTAGGTATTAATTTAATTTTCGAAAAAGTTGATTCACCAGATCAGATAGTTATACATATCTCGCAGAATCTTGCGAAAGAAATAGAAATAGTTGATGGTGAGGCTGCTCTCTTGATTGCTTCGGAAGAAGAGTCAATATGGCAAGGCATTTCTCATTCCTTTTTTCTGATGGATGACCTTATTGTTTTAAGGTGGAACCGGAATGATTTTTTACCGGATCCTCGTTTGCTAAACGAAGATTTTGAAATTAAACTTTTACAGTCTGTCCGGGGAAGTTTTATTATCAAAAAATGGAAGATGGAAGGGAATAAATCTCTTTTGTCGATTATTCCTTTGTATGAAAAATATCCTATCTCCAACAGATACCTTATCCCTACCTGGAATTCTAAGATATTCTCACGTGTAAATGTCGAAATCTTGGATAAATCTTCCTCTGAAGGTTACCCGATTATCTTTAAAGGGAAGCCTTTGTTTCACATTAAATTTTCTCAATCTATTGAACAGTATTCCAATAGGGATTCCATTTTGCTGATTGTTGGTTGGATGGCACTTCTGTTATTTGTTACTGGGCTCTATTTTTTGATACTTGACTTTCATAAGCGTAGAGAATATAGTTTAGTTTTTTTTATCCTATTAGTGGGGATGATATTGCTCAGAGTGGCGATGATTGCGTTTAATTTCCCACGCGAATTTAGCCCACTCTTTATTTTTGATCCTTTACAGTTTGCATCCTCTTCTTTAAATCCTTCAATCGCAGATCTTTTTTTTAATGCCGTTGCTGTTCTGGTCTTAGGAGGATATTTTTTTTATACCTACTACAAATGGAAGTGGATAAAAATAGTTAACAAGACAAATTTTGTTGTAAGGTTTTGTGGGGGGGTAACTTCACTACTTATCTGCTTCTTTACTATTCTGTACCCTTTTTTATTTTTCGAAACTATTGCGCATAATTCTAGTATCTATCTCGATATTTCCAAAACGATAAGCTTTGACCTGATTCGGGTTTTGGCTTTTATGTCTGTTATTTTAGGTGGTGTTGCAGGATTTCTATTTTGCCATGCTTTTTTTAAGATCACGTTAATCTTTGCAGGCCGCTCAAAATCATTTTTTTACGTTGTGCTGATTGCTGCATCATTTGTCTTTTTACTCTACTATAAAATTTCAGAGCGAGACTATTGGATTACACTGTGTACTGGATTTATTTATCTTTTATTACTATACGCGACAAGCCTCAGCGCTCACTTAAAGCGATTTTCAAACGCTACATTTCTTTATTTTTTTCTGATAATAGTTACATTGTCTGTTCAAGGATCTTTTAGCATAAAGAGGTTTGTGGAGGAGAAAACAAGAGAGGATCAATTTAGATATGGCAGTAATTTTCTAGTGGACCGCGATATTCTTGGAGAGTATTTGCTTAATGAGACCGTGCAACGTATTTCGAAGGATCCTTTTATTCAATCTCGAATGGCAACGCCCTTCCTGGCCAAATCAGGTGTTAGACAAAAAATAAATCAGGTATATCTGAACGCTTATTTTGATCGTTACGATGTGCACGTGTATCTCTATAATGCAAGTGGGGAATCGCATGATAACCAGGCAAAGGAAGATTTTGCATCCCTCATTCAAACATTTCAACAGGAAGCAAATAAGACATCTTATGATGGAATCTACTTCATTAAAAGTGTTTCGCAAGAATCGGCCAAACGATATCTGGCAATCGTCCCTATAAACCAAACGATTCCTTCGGGTTTTGTAGTTCTTGATCTGGCGCTAAAAAAATTGATCCCTCAGAACGTATTTCCTGAGTTGCTGGTCGACAATCAGTTTATAAATTATTTTAAAAATGCTGATTTCAGCTATGCGTTTTTTCTAAACAAAAAATTGATTAGTAATTCTGGTAACTATAACTATGAACGAAATTTCAACACAGAGTTTTTAGATAATAGCAACCTTTACAAAGGAGGCTTGTCGATTGGTGGGTTCTCGCACATTGGAATGGAAGATGATTTGGGGAAAGTTGCTATAGTTTCTGCAATGGTGTACCAGCGCTTTAGTCTTTTGTCCAATTTTTCTTTTTTGTTTGTGCTTGGTTTATCCTTTGTTCTACTTCTTTTGATTTTGTATGCAATCATTATATGGTTGAGAGGTGAGCGCTTGAATTATGCTGCGAGGATTCAAGTCTATGTTTATCTCGCATTCCTCTTGCCGCTAATCGCAGTTAGTATCACCACATTGAGCCTGATTAGCAAGTCGGCAGAGTCTGATCTAAACGATGAATTTTTAAGTAAGAGTAAAATTATTGGAGATGAGTTAGGCGTTACCCTGGATGTATATCTTCAAAGTGAGGCGAGTTTTAAACCAGAGTTTGAGAGTCAATTATTGAGTCTTACCAAGCTTGCAAATTTTGATGCCTCTGTTTTTTCTGATGAAGGGAAATTAATGGCGTCAAGTCAACCGCTGATTTATCAAAATCAATTGGTGTCAGGCCTGATTGATCGGGAAGCATTGATGAGGATTGTGGAAGACAAAGAAAATTCATTTGTAAAAAACGATGTCATTGGAAAATTGAATTTTAATACATCATATTCTTCCTTAAAATCTCCAAGCACAGGAAAACTGATCGGCATTTTAAGCATTCCATTCTTCGACTCTGCACACTCCCTGGAAAAAACACAAATCAATGTGTGGACAAATATCCTTGTCATTTTTGTGGTTGTCTTTTTACTTTTTTCATTGATTTCATTCTTCATTGTTAATTGGCTTACATTCCCACTGAGGTTCATTACGCGAACGCTTGGAAAGACAACTTTTTCCGGTGAGAATAAGCCTCTCGCCTGGAAATCAAATGACGAGATTGGATTAATGGTAAGTGAGTATAATCGGATGCTTGAAAACCTGGAACTTAGTAAAATTGATTTGGCCAGGAGCCAGATGGAAAGTGCTTGGCGGGAAATTGCCAAACAGATTGCCCATGAGATTAATAATCCACTTACTCCAATGAAACTTACCCTACAGCGCATGGAACAGGCTCATTTGAATGGTAATCTCAATAAGGAAAACACTGAAAAATCCTTGCAGACACTGCTCACTCAGGTAGAAATACTAAATCAAATAGCTTCTTCCTTTAGCGCCTTTGCTCGGATGCCAGCCCCAGTTTTACAAAAAATGAATCTATATCAGGTTTTAAAAAGGGTTGTTGATCTTCATAATAATGATACTTCTACTATTCATTTACTTTCTTCAGAAGGCATTTTTATTCTTGGCGATGAGCAGTTACTTACCCGGGTTTTTTCAAACGTAATTTTGAATTCCCTGCAATCAGTAGAGGAGGGTAGAAATGTAAAAATAGAGATTGTAACTAAAGTGGATAATAGTTTTTGTTTGGTTTCAATTTCAGACAATGGAAATGGGATTGATGAAGAAATTGGAGAAAAGATATTTTTACCACATTTCAGCACAAAAAAATCAGGTTCAGGTATTGGACTAGCCATTGCCAGACAAGGAATTGAACTCAGCGGGGGAGAAATTTGGTTTGAATCAAAGGTTGGTTTGGGCGCCACTTTTCATATAAAGCTTCCTTTGCATTTCTGACCTAATTTGATTTTAGAATTAAGATTTTAGAATTAAGATTTTAGATTTTTATCCCACACAAATCATAAATCTAAAATGCCCCAGTCACAAGTCCCAATGCCCAATACCTAATACCCAACCCTACTTGTCCCTAAGCGCACTCATTACCTTATTGGCAAACACAAAATCGTCAAACTCCTTCACTCCGGAGTGTGTGATGTCGTTTTTACTGCCTTCCCACAGTTTACTGCCTTTGTAGAGGAACATAATTTTTTCACCAATGCCCATCACCGAGTTCATATCATGGGTAACCACAATAGTAGTAATATCAAATTCCTGAGTGATTTCCTGGATGAGTTCATCAATCAAAATAGAAGTCTGCGGATCAAGGCCAGAGTTGGGCTCATCGCAGAACAGATAATTGGGATTGTTCACAATAGCCCGGGCTATGCCCACACGTTTTTTCATGCCGCCAGAAATTTCGGAAGGCATTTTTTTGTTGACATT
Organism: Bacteroidia bacterium; assembly: GCA_031419815.1. Classification (GTDB taxonomy): domain Bacteria; phylum Bacteroidota; class Bacteroidia; order Cytophagales; family Cyclobacteriaceae; genus ELB16-189. The sequence continues at coordinate 13,179 of JANOLM010000392.1, read as the reverse complement.
TTCCAAGCCTACTCGCTTCAAACAAAAATTAACCCGGTCAAGTTTTTTTACGGGATGCATTTTCGTCAGGATATCCAGAGGGAACATCACATTTTGCTCCACATTTTTAGAATCAAACAAAGCGCCTCCTTGAAACAGCATTCCTATTTCTCGTCTGATCTCGGTTTTGATTTCCTTATCGGCTTCTGTAAAATCACGTCCATCATAAAAGACAGAACCTGTATCCGGATGTACGAGACCCACGATGCATTTTAATAAAACGCTTTTACCGGTTCCGCTAGCACCTATAATAAGGTTTGTCTTTCCTTTTTCAAACACACCTTCTATATCACTGATGATTAATTTGCCAGCGAAGGATTTTGATACATTTTGAATTTCAATCATTATTTGAGCAGTAATTCAGCTAGAAAATAATCTCCTATTAGCACCGCTATTACGCTGCTGGTTACAGCCGCTGTGCTGGCGATGCCCACCTCCAAAGCTCCTCCTTGTGTATAGTATCCTTTGAAAGAGGAGATGGAAGCAATCAGAAAAGCAAATACAAATGATTTGATGAGCGCAAACGTGATTGTAAATTCATTGAAAGAAGACCTTATTCCATAGATATAATCATAGGGCGTAATAATGTTACCGAGTGATCCGACCAAATAGCCACCCAGTAAACCGCAGAAGCCGGCTACAATAACCAGAAGTGGATACATGAGGAGCGAGGCAATAATTTTTGGCAATACCAGATAAGAGGCCGAATTTATTCCCATCACTTCAAGTGCATCGATTTGCTCGGTGATTCGCATCGTGCCCAAGCCACCAGCCATACTTGACCCAACTTTGCCTGCATAGATAATGGCCATAATCGTAGGGGCTAATTCAAGTATGATCATTTCACGAACCACTTGAGAAATAACAAATTTGGGAACAAATGGGCTGACTAAGTTAAACGCTGTTTGAACGGTTGTTACAGCACCCATAAATGCAGAGACCAATGCAATCAACAAAATTGACTTTACGCCAATTTGAAGGCATTCTTCCATGGTTAATTTATAGTATGTTCTAAACGATTCTCTTCGAACAAACAGAGAGCCTATAAACATGACATACCGTCCAAATTCTTTCATTTTGTAAATTTCGATGATCAATATCTACGGCCTAATACCTTAGCCCAAATGCCATTTTATTATATTGCTCAAATATAAAAAATCTCCCATGAATAAATTAATCGCGGTCACTGGAGGAACGAAAGGTATAGGCCGGGCCATTCTTGAGAAATTTTCGGCTCATGGTTTTGATATTATAACCTGTGCGCGCAATGAGAATGAGCTTTATAAATTAAAAACACACCTTGAAAACTCCGGGGTTAAAGCTTATGTATCAGTAGCTGACCTGTCGGATAAGAATCAAGTGAAAATCTTCACTGAATTTGTGAGTTCTATAGGCCGTCCACTGGATGTTTTGGTAAACAATGCCGGCTTTTTTCTGCCCGGACTAGTGACTGAAGAGCCGGAAGGCGCTCTGGAAAGTATGATCAATACCAATTTGTACAGTGCGTATTATACAACTCGTGGACTGGTTGGTCATATGAAGGCAAATAAATCAGGACATATTTTTAACATCTGCTCCATTGCCAGTATTATAGCATATCCAAATGGAGGTTCATATTCCATATCAAAATTTGCCTTACTCGGGTTTTCCAAAGTATTGCGTGAGGAATTAAAAGATTATGGTATCCGGGTTACTGCTATCTTGCCTGGGGCCACTCGTACCGCAAGTTGGGAGGGCGTAGAGTTGCCAGAAGAGCGATTTATGAAAGCTGAAGACGTGGCAGATGCAGTTTATGCAGCGTACGCTTTGTCTGGTCGAAGCGTGGTGGAGGAGATGGTGATTAGGCCTCAGTTTGGGGATATATAATACCTGCTGGTTTGGCTAATAATAAACAGTCTCTCAATTGCTGCCACAAGCTTTGTTTTAATTCAAAAAACCGCAAACAAAATGACCCGAATTAGGGTTATTTTTGTAGTAAATAAGTTTTTGTGAACAGCTCCGTTTCTTCTCTAAAACAATATTGCAATAGTCTTGTCCAATACAGTCGAAGGCAGACTATAGAAGTAAAAATTGGCGATGTGCCAATGGGTGCCCACCATCCTATCAGAGTTCAATCCATGACTACTATTGATACCATGGATACCATTGGCTCAGTTGAGCAAACTATTCGAATGGTGCATGCTGGTTGTGAATATGTGCGGATAACCGCACCGAGTTTAAAGGAAGCGCAAAACCTGGAAGAGATAAAAAAAGAACTTCGGAAGAGAGGATACAATGTTCCGCTTATTGCGGACATTCACTTTACACCGAATGCTGCCGAACTTGCGGCCCGCATTGTTGAGAAAGTAAGGGTTAATCCTGGCAACTATGCTGACAAAAAACGATTTGAGACAATCGATTATACAGAAGGAACTTATCAAGCTGAACTGGATCGTATACGCAAAAAGTTTACACCACTCGTTAAGATTTGCAAAGAATATGGAACTGCCATGCGGATTGGTACAAACCACGGCTCTTTATCTGATCGGATTTTGAGCCGGTATGGCGATACGCCACTAGGTATGGTGGAGTCCGCTTTAGAATTTTTGCGCATTTGTGAAAATGAGAGTTACTTCAATATTGTACTCTCTATGAAGTCCAGCAATCCTCAGGTAATGGTGCAAGCTTATCGGTTACTGGTGCAAAAAATAGACGAAGAAGGATTTAAACCTTATCCATTGCACCTTGGTGTAACAGAGGCAGGCGATGGTGAAGACGGAAGAATTAAATCTTCAGTGGGCATTGGAACTCTACTGGAAGATGGATTAGGTGATACCATTCGGGTTTCACTTACGGAAGAGCCGGAAGCAGAAGTTCCAGTGGCATATTCTTTAGCAAAGCGATATGACAATCGAGCTGCCCACGAGAGCATTCCATCGATCGATCATTATCCCATCACACCATTTGAATATAACAGACGTAACTCAAGAACGGTAAATAATATTGGCGGAAGTCATCATGTGCCAAGGGTAATGGCCGATTTATCATTGCGTGATAAGATTACACCTGCATCTTTTTTCTCGTTAGGGTATCATTATTCTGTGCCGTTGGACAAATGGAATATTTCGGATATGGCCTGCGATTATATTTTCCTGGGAGACCATGTTGCAGATTTTGAAATTCCTGGTACACTTGGTCTTGTTTATAATTATAAAACATGGCTTCAATTAAAGAACAGAGATCGTGTTTACCCATTTCTTAAGGCTGATAAATACCTGGAAGGTTTAGCGCTATCGGGATCGATCAATTTTATTTATGCTCTTTTAAAAGACATTTCAGATGACTTAATACAAAAACTTAATTCTGATCCCACTTCTGTGCTTGTGATTGATACCTATAACCAGCACGGTCTGGCGGAGCAAAGGAGATTGTTTGTGGAATTGATGATTAAAAATTGCGATGTGCCTGTCATCATCGGCAGAGCCTACGGAAATCTTACACCAGAACAACTGCAATTATATGCTGCCACTGATTTAGGTGGCCTGCTGGTAGACGGTTTGGGTGATGGGGTGTTTATTGCGGCTGAGAATTGCGGGCCCGATAAATTAGTGAATGAGACTGCTTTCAATATTCTTCAAGCTACTCGCACACGTATTTCCAAGACCGAATACATTTCGTGCCCTTCATGTGGAAGGACATTGTTTGACCTTCAAGAAACGACTGCAAAAATCCGTATCCGCACAAGTCATTTGAAAGGGTTGAAGATTGGGATTATGGGTTGCATTGTAAACGGGCCTGGTGAAATGGCAGATGCTGATTATGGCTATGTAGGTTCTGGTCCTGGAAGGATTACATTGTATAAAGGTAAAGAAGTGGTGAGAAGAAATATTCCAACGGCACAAGCTGTTGATGAATTAATAGCATTAATTCAAGAGGGTGGAGACTGGATTGAACCTGAAAAAGTGAGTTACTAATATGGAGCAGCAAGACCAGAAAAAAAAATTGAGATTTAAGGAGTTCTTTAAAATGGGAGAGGTAGGCGAATATTTTTTCCGTAAAAAAGATCCTTCCCGCCCTAACAATATTAATATCCGAATGATGCATGGGGTAAATAAATTGTCCATTGCAATTTTTTTATTGGCTGTTATCTACCTCGTTGTAAAGCGTTTTTTGTAGTGGACATAGAAGCGTATCGAAATTATTGTCTAACGAAGGTTGGAGTAACAGAAGAATTTCCTTTCGATAATAATACACTTGTTTTTAAAGTGCTGGGTAAAATGTTTGCGCTAACCAATGTGGCCAACTTCACCAGCATCAATCTAAAATGCGATCCAGAGGAAGCCATTGAGCTCCGCGAAACCTATAATGCAGTTCAGCCAGGCTACCATATGAATAAAAAGCATTGGAACACTGTGTTGATAAATGGCACTTTGCCGGATAAGTTGGTGTTCTCCTGGATTGATAAATCATACCTTCTTGTGACCTCATCTCTTAGTAAAAGCCAAAAATTAGCTCTAAGGGCTTTATAGCCTGATTTTCAGCATTTTATATTTTTGATTACAATTCTTAGGCCTCCTGTAAAACGTGAGGTTATTTCGTTATTTTTACCAATTGTGCGAATAGCGCATGAGCAGAATATTACTTGTCTACATTGGCTTTACTCTTCTGTTGGGTGCATGCACCCAGCGCCTGATATGCCCTGCTTATCAAAGTTCCTTTATTTACGACAAAGAGACTTTAAGAAAAAAATTCAGCTACCTGAAAGAAGACTCAACCCCTAAGATTTTTACAGCAAGTAGTAGTAAGAATAAGTACCTGGTCGCAGTGCCTGAATCGTATCGCAAAAAGCTTCGCGCCCTTCAAACCGTGGAGATGAAACCTATCTACCCAGAGATTCCAGATTCATTGAAGATTGATGAAGGGGAAGGTTTACTTCTGGCCGAGCGTGATGTTGTGGATAGCACGGGAACGCAACCTTCAAAGGGATTGGATCCTGCTGATTCGGCCTATGCCATCACAAAAACAAAAGAGAAATTCAATGTTGAGCAAGACAATTATATGTGGTATTTCCGCGATGTTCTGGTGTTGCCCGATGTACGCGCTGCAATGAAGGGAAAGACCAGGGAAGACGGAGCCGCTGCTCCTTCGGGAAAGAAAGAGAAGAAAGGATTCTTTGGATTCTTTAAGAATATATTCAAAAAAAAATCACTTGACTCAAGTGCTGTCAAGTCTTCAGCACTTCCATTAGACTCCGATTCAACAGCTGTGAACTTTCCAAAGAAAGATTCCAAAAAGAAGAAATCCAGAAAGAGTAAAACTGAAGATGTGAAAAAGAAGGAGCCGATTAAAAAAGAGGAAGATGATGGCTTCTAATTTTTTATGAGCATCTTCTGAACATAACTGACCCGATTAGGAATTAACATAACTCTAATCAAAGAGTGTCAGATTTCCGAATTGATCTGAAGGAGGTGCTGGCAGAATAAGCGATGGCTCATCATTTACTGGAAGATAGATCCCCGAAGAAATAGTGTAACTATCCAAATCTTCATCTGCCGTAGGCACAAGTAGATTAAGCAAATCCGGTTCACTGCTATTCTTATCTAACCATATTTTTTCTGAACTGCTACCAAAAATCACGGGCATAGTTTGCGAAGTAGTGCCCACCAATTGATTTGACGGTAAGGTGATGATGGTAAAGGTGTGAAAAGATTTACCATCCTCATCATCATATTCTTCCCAAAGACCAGCAAAAGAAAAAAGCGCTTTAGATCTTAAAATAAATCGATACGGTATAGTGGTCTTCTTACCTATTTTTTTCCAACCGTAAAATCCGTCAGCAGGAATCAGGCACCTTCTTTTTTTAAGATTCTTTAAAGCGATTGGCCTTTCGAAAAGTTGATCAGCTCTAAGGTTTATAATGCGTTCGCTAATGGATTTGTTTTTAGCCCAAGCAGGTGCAATGCCCCAATAGAAAAAAGAAATTCCTTCGGGACTGTCGGAGGTTATGATAGGCAAGATTTGTGATGGAGCGGCATTGTATCGGGGGGCGTACCCTTCCGGCACATCCACCGAAAAACGTTCAGCTAGTTTTTGTGAAGTTGCTGTTATAGAATATCGATCCAGCATTTATAGTTTAATTGAAGTCATCCTAAAAACCTTACTTGACATTCTCTCTATCTCGATATTTGGATTATCGGGACAGAGGATAATATAACTGCAATTTAAAAAGAGGAGCATCAACAAGAGTACTTTATAGATTAAATTATCCATCCCTTGAGCAGGCTGCCTTAAAGCCTGCCTGCCTCCCTGCATACCGAACAGGCAAGGATAAGGAAGGGTAGGGCAAGGTTAGGGATGCCCTTGAATAAATTTCAGTGCTTTGAGTTCAGACCAATATAATCCATCTGGCTCGAAAAGTGTGAACCCAACATGACCACCAAAATCCGGGTACTCAATATTTACATTTGAGTTTTGGATGACATCGTAAGTTGGAAAGCACTCCTTACTCAGGAAAGGATCATTTTTGGCACTTACGATCAGGGTTGCAATTTCAATTCCTTTTAGAAAATGAAGTGAGCTACTCCTTGTGTAATAATCTATCGCGTTTTCAAATCCATGAATTGGCGCAGTGAACTTGTTATCAAATTCAATGAGTGTGGAAATAGAATTGATTCCTTGTGTAGTAAGTTGGGGAAGCAATTTTGATTTTTGAATTATCTTGTTTTTCAGGCTTCGTAGAAATCTTTTCGAGTACATCCAATTTGAAGGCAATGATATCTTCAGACAGCTCGCGTGCAAATCCATTGGTACAGAAAATACGACAGCTTTTTTCAGGGAAGCAGGAAGTTGTTTCCCTTTTTCACCAAGGTATTTCAAAGTAAGATTCCCACCCAAGCTAAAACCAATCAACGATATTTCTGAATAGGTATCTTTTTTACTGACGTGCTGAACGATCAGATCCAAATCATCAGTTGCTCCACTGTGATAAAAACGGATATTACGGTTTATCTCCTCGCTACATCCTCGGTAGTTCCATGCCAAAATATCATATCCTGCCTGAAAAAATGCCCTTGCCATTCCACGAACATAAGCGCGTGAAGTATTTCCTTCTAAACCGTGTGAGATAATAATCAATCTGGATGATCCTTGTTTTAGCCAATCCAGATCAAGGAAATCCTGATCAGGTGTTGTGATACGTTCTCTCTCATAGGGGATAAATTTTACTTTCCTTAGCAGGGATGGGTAAATGGTTTCAAGGTGTGCGTGGAATAGGATGGAAGGTCGGGAGTACATTGTTGAATCAGTTACTCGGTGGATGTTAATAGTTAATGGTTAATAGTTAATAGGATAACGATTAACGGATAACGATTAACTATTAACGGATCACTATTAACGTTCATCGGTCACCAACCCCATTCTACTTTTCAGCGAAGTAATGTGCGCAAGGTGGTGTTCGCCATGCCAGGCATACATTCCCATAAGATTGTCAAGTCGGATGTGTTTTTTAGTTTCAGGATGAATGAATTCTTTTTTAAGGTCAGTTGGTGTAAGTTGTTTTAATAATACAGTCCATTTGGCGTGAAGCGCTTTTATAAGTGCAATTGATAGGATAGGATCGGCCTTTGTTTCGGGTGTCTCCGCCCACACTTTTTCATTGTAGGCTTTGATCATCGGAGTTTCTTCGGTAAGCGACCACTTGAAACGAATGTAGGCATTCATGTGACTGTCGGCCATGTGATGAATCACCTGGCGAACAGTCCATCCACCTTCCCGATAAGGAGTATCTAATTGAGAAGTTGAAAAACCAGTAACTTCCTTTTCAAGTTTGGCCGGCAGTAATTCAATTCGACTGATGAATTGATCGAGCTCAGCTTGGGTGTACTCTTCTTTCGGTGAAAATTTTCCGATCGGGTAGCGTATGGCGTCTTCCATTGTCGTGATTCAAAAAAATTAAATTCAATATTCAAAATTCTGAGTGTCCAATTTTGAATCTTGAATTTTGAATCTGAGAATAACAAGTCGTAGTTAAGGTAGTTGGATAGTAAGGTAATTACTTCAGGTCTTCGTTTACAACTTCTTCAAGTTGTTCTTCTGTAAACGATTTGTTGAGTTTTACAGTTTTGTTTTTGCCAGTTCGTTTTTTCCGTACACGAATGTTGAAGAATTCAATTAACAATGAAAAGGCAACTGCAAAATAAATATATCCTTTCGGTATCACTTCGTGTAATGCTTCGAGGAATAGCATGAATCCAATCAGAATCAAAAACCCTAATGCAAGTACTTCCATGGAAGGGTGTTGCTGAATAAACCTGCTGATGTGACCGGAGAAAAACATCATAACGCCAATCGATACAACAACTGCAATGATCATTAAGATAACCTGATCGACAATGCCGATAGCGGTAAGTATGGAATCGAATGAGAAGATAATATCCAGTAGAATAATCTGTACGATAGTACCTGACATGGTGACCACGGCTGCTTTTTTTGTTACCCCTTCTTCACTTCCGTCACCCTCCATTTCATGATTAATCTCCATTGTACTTTTTGCAATCAGAAAAAGTCCACCAAATCCGAGGATCAGATCTCGACCGCTAAAGGCCATAGCATGGCTCATAAAAAAATTAGCCGGGATTGTAAATAATGGTTCCGTAAACTTCATGATCCAGGTAATGCAAAGGAGAAATACGATGCGTACCAACATGGCAAGGGCAAGACCAATATTGCGCGCTTGTTTGCGATTCTCCTCCGGAAGCTTATTGGAGACTATAGAAATAAAAATTATGTTATCAATTCCTAATACAATCTCCAGGAAACAGAGTGTGAGTAGCGCGAGCCATGTGTCAGCTTTGAGGAACAATTCCATACTATAGACCTATAGTTTTGTACAAGTTTAAAACATTAAATTAAGCAAAGCCTTCAACAATCAAAATAAATAAGCAAGAAAGAAAAAACCTTTTTTTTGAAGTTAAAAAGCCTTTTTTTATTGAAAATGTGAGCATTAAATGCGATTATGAGTAAAATAGAATTTCATTTTCATAAGCCTGTGTTTTGAGCGTGTCAAAGGCCTTGCGGAAACGATTTGCTATAATTTCTTTGGGTTAACAACTCTTAATCCCTTGATTTTTATAAAGTCTTTTTCATTGTTGGTGATGAGGGTATAGCCATGTGCCAATGCTGTAGCGGAAATAATAGCATCAGGTGTTTTTATTTTCACACTTCTTCGAATATCAACACAGTGTGCAATTACATCCGGTGAAATGGTTAACACTAAACTATCGGCAATAAAATCTCTGACTTTTTGTTCGCTAAGGTTGTTTGTTTTCCAACAAAGCAATTCTATTTGCGAAATAACAGACAAATGAGGTGTAGTATCAATAACATCATCCATAAATTTAATTCCTGCGGTGGACAGGGAAGCAGAGAGATAATCAGATATTATGTTTGTATCAATTAAATATTGCTCCATTCGCTGCGCATTTGTCTGATATGATCATTTAGCTTTTCTCCATCTTCCTTTGTGATACTGCCCCTGTACTTATCTGACAGTTTGGGGTTGGAAACGGTGGTTTCCTTTAAGACTTTTATAAGTTGAAGTTCTTCCAACTCATGCAGAAGCCCGGCAGCTTTTTGGTGTGTAAGTTGAATAAGCATGGTATCCATGGCAGCTTTATTTAAAATTCATTTCGAATCTATACTTCTCAAAGTTAAGAATTTTATACCGTGGACTCTTAAAAAAAATCCCCGATTTTGTCAGGGATTTTTTTTCGTTTTGTTTTGGAATGAGATAAGGATTACTGTTGATGCACCACTAGCACCTTCTTCCTGACCACACCAGATTTACCCGAGCCTATCTGCAGGATATAAATGCCTGCTGCGAGGTCTTGAGTATTGATCGTTTTGCGCGATGTGCCTTCTCCTATCAAATCTTTATTTACCACTTTGCCTACCTGGTCGACCAATTGAAACTCCATGGATTGCTTGGCGACACCCGGCAATTGTATTATAAATTCTTTGTCTGCCGGGTTAGGGTACACCTCCAGGTGTTCAAGTAACTCTGCGTTCTCGAGTCCGGTGACCACTGGGGGATCGTTGACATTAATCATTTCAGTCTGAAAAATACGCTTATCGGTATCGCTATCATTTTGTAGGAAAACAATTATTGCCAAGTCGTCCTTATTGAGATATAGCTTGCTTGCATCAGGATAGTATTCATAGCCAGGAAATGCTCTGCTTTGATTTCTGGCTAGCGCTGTTCCAAACTTGGTGCCGGAGGCATTCGGCAACATTTTCTTCAGTACATAGTCAAAGGTGCTTTCACCTGTTTTAATTTGGTCTTTTTGAGGCTGCAAAAGTGCGGATGCCAAAACCGATTTTTCAATAAGGGCTACGTGCAGCACAGTGTTGTCTGGAAGATCATACAGTGCTTTAACCTGAACATCAAATTTGATGCTTCCGTCAAGATTGACGGATGGTGTTGATATAATAATCTCAGCTTGTCCTAATATCAAAGTCTGTGTATTGTATGCGCTTAGCCCCCACGTTGAAAACTTAGGGTCTATGTCTGCCCCAGCGGAGCGTTTTCCATCCAGAAAAGCCCAAGGTACATCCTTCACATTGTAGTAGAGTGCCCTTGCACTAGGATCAGCCGGGTTATCAAGATTAAATGGATCACTGCCAGTGAATCCAATGTGGTAGTTTAAGTTAACAACATTAACAGCACTAGAACCACTGATAACTACAGATGAATTAAATAAGGTGATTGCTTCATTTTCAGATTTAATGAGAGTGTTTTTGGTGGCATTACCGCTATTGGTGGTAACAAAATTTTCAAGCAAGATGGTTCTGGTGCGCTCTCCAATCCTAAAGTTATCAAATGCAAATCCTTCTCCTCCAGGGTTTATCGTGGCGAAGGCAAAGCGAAATACAACATTTGCTCGTGATGCCGTTGGATCAATTGCTTTAGAAAGTTCGTGCTTCGATTCTACCCATTTGTTTTTATCAGAAGCGCCAGTCCATCCAAAACCAGAAGGGTTGTTGCCCGGCTTTGATCCGATAAGCTGTTCATTAAACCAATTGACGCCCGTGGTATTGTTACCAATCGTTTGCCATATTTTTGTTGGATCGGCTACGTTCTTGTTATCTACAGAATATTCCAGAACTACTCCGTCTTTTCCAAGATCCCAGTTGGCATCAAATGAAATCATTGGTCTTACAAATCCTGTTAGGTTTACCGCTGGAGAATAAAGGAATGACCGTTCATTTGATAAGAATTTGGCGGTAAGTCCTGTTGCCCAAACATTGTTGTTGATTGTACCAGTGTTAGGAGTAGAGTTTATAAACGCCCTGCTGGATAAAGGAGTTCCGCGTTTCCAGGAAGAGGGCTGCTGTGATGATGCTGTGAGCAGCAAGCCGTTTCCATCAAGCGAATCTTTTATTGTCTGCCAGCTTTTTGTTACGGTCTCGAAGTCGTCACCGTAAGCACCGATTTTCTTATCCAGGATAAGAATATGACGATCGAATGATCTTGAACATCCTGGAGAAGTAACGGTAGCCAGGGTTGATCCGATAGCTGTTGTAATGGTGGCCGTAGCATTGTAATGACCAGGATTGGTATACTGATGAATGCCAGAGGAATTGGTTATACCATCTCCATAATTCCAACTCGCGGTTTGAATTTTAGAGAAGGAAGTTGCATTGCCACTAGCTGTGGAATTGTCAGTAAATGTAATTTGATCAGCCGTTGATATTCCTGCAAGACCAAAGTTGACTGTTGGAATGGATCCGACTGTTACATCTACAAAATTATTCGTGTTTATGCTTGCGCAACCTTTATCCGATACAACGGTAAGTTTGGCTTTGTATGTACCAAATGTTGTATAGGAGTTAACGGTTGTTATGGATGGATCTACTACTCTTGTCGTATCAAGATTTGAGACAGAGTTGATATCTCCAAACTCCCAGAAGTAAGTAGAAAAACCGTCAGCCGCTATTGTGGAAGTTGAAGGGTCAAAGGTTATCGGAATTCCGACACAATAAGCATTAGGTGTAGATGCCTTACCCGATGATAAGCCTACAGCATTAACCACAAAAACATTGACATTACTTTGCGCTGTAAACCTGGCAACCGGGTTTGGTGTCATGCGTATGTAAAGTACCCCAGTTCCAATAGCTGGTGAATTATTCTGCTGGAAGGTGTACTCAACTTTGATGGTTTTATAGTTGTTTTTTAACTCTGTGTCGGATGGGTTGAATGAAGCCGTTCCGTTTCTGTTATCCACAAATCCGGCATCTACAATCACTGTATTGGTTACCGAATCGCGTAAGGTAAAGAAGCCCGTTACTTCGCTGGAGTTGGCAAGTGGATATCCTGTGATGATGAATGGAGAGCCACTCTCGCAGAAAATTGGTGTATCTCCTTCGTTTGAACTTTCTCCGTCCACTTCTACAACAGGTACTGCAGGTATAAAGAGTTCCGCCTCTTGTCTAAACGGAATGAATACACTAAAGTCTGCTGTGCTTTGGTAAACGCCCGTGAACTCGATGATACCCAATGAACCAGCATCAAAGAAAGTTTTTCCATTTGCGGTACCTGCGCTGATCACCGTTCTGGCAAAACGACTTGTAAGCGCATAGGGATACTCAACGGTTGCAGCATCAGTGGAGGTCTTATTGATTAAGTTACTGTATTCCCAATTGTAAGACTTAAATGTCTGGTTAAGATTTGCGTTATAAATAGATGACTGCAGCCTTGGTATATTATTAACCAACGTTTTCCATCCTGAGTTGGTATAATCCAAAAACTGAGGATTCGGGAGATTTTGTACCCTCACTGGAATATCTGCATATAGATCCAAAAGTTGATAACCTGCGAGACCCAGATAGCTTACTAAATCAGCCGCATTAAGCGTTGCTGTTGGTAACCCTGGAATATTCGTTACGGGATCAGGCGCACCCGGGATAAGCCCTATTTTTGTACCACTGATCTGATAGGTAGAAGCTGCTGGCACTTCAAGCAATTCAGGTATTGCCTTGGTATGATCATACACCAGGTATTGCTCAATCGTAGTTGTGGCACATCCGGTTTGGTCTGTATGGTTTAAGGTGATGTTGAAGGATGCATCCAGATTCACTGCAGAAAGTGTTAATTCATCATTGGTC
>JANOLM010000391.1:0-2910 GCA_031419815.1 Bacteroidia bacterium | reverse complement strand
TACTAGTGTAGGGAAAATTTAATTACGCAACATATTAAATGTAACAGAGATCATGAACCTTCATGCCATTTCTGTTCGACTCCGTAGGAGTCGAATGTTTATAGCCCTATTTCTACTATAAACATACGACCCCATCGGGGTCGAACCCCCAAAAGCATTGTTGCAAGATTTAATTGTTACTACACTAGTGTAATGTTAATTGTAATTTGACGGTTAATATTTGCGGAGGCTATCTGATTTTACAGTGACTTTTACGATTAACTATTAACATTTCACGGTTAACTTAACACACACTGGTTTATCTGCGTTAGGTCAGATTGGTTACTACGCTTTTTTTAAATCGTGTGACACCCGGTATATTTGCGCCCACATAAAATAACTAGGTAAGAACAATCACATGAGGCTCGCACAATTGGCTAGAAAGTTGGCAATACGGCCAACTGAAATCGTAGAATTCCTTACGGAACATAACCTCCAGATAGAAGATGGTTCAAATACCCGACTGGAAGATGATCACGTAAACTTAATCATGCAAAAGTTTGCTCCCTCTCGGGCTGCCGAAGTAGCTGCAGAACTTGCCACCGAGAAGGAAACTATTATTGAAACCCCGGTTATTAAAGAAACTGCAGACATCATTACTCTGCCAACTTCTGCGGAAAGTAATTTAGCCCTGACAACTTCTGCCAATGAATCTACGGCAGATAAAATAGAAGTAATTAAGGCCCCCAAAGTTGAACTTTCAGGACTGAAAGTAGTGGGAAAGATTGACCTTCCGGAACCAAAAAAGAAAGAGCCCCAACCAGAAAGTGATCAACCCCTAAAAGTGGAACCCACTCCTATTGAAACGAAAAAAAAGCCCAGACAAGAAAACAGAAAACCACATCCTGGCAGAAAGGAAACAAACGATCAGCACCTCAGAAAAAATCCGATAGCCCACCAACGTGAACGTGATGCTTTGGAAGCAGAGAAAAGAAGGCGTGCCAAAGTGGAAAGCGAAAAAGAAAAACGCACGCAACATTATCTTAATAAAGTGAAGGTGGCCGCCCCAACCAAATCTGTGAGGCTCATGAAGGAAGAGGTGGAAGAAATGGTGGCACTCGCACCCGTTCCTAAAACATGGTGGGGCAGATTTATGAAGTGGCTGAATACATAAGGCTTTTAGACAAATTCATTTATTTGAGAATGAAGAAAAAGGAATGCCCTTCGTGTGCTATGGATATTGATGCAAAAAGTAAACTTTGTCCGATTTGTGGACATGAATTTTCAGAACATAGCCCCCTTGTGAAATGGATTGCCATCCTATTGCTACTGCTGTTTCTGTTGTATTTCATTTTTTAAAGTAGCCTTACCTCTGGTCCTATCGGTTTTGTAATTAACGGATGGATTATCCATTCATAAACTTGTGATGAAGTTGATTAAAATCATCTTTTTATAATTCTGAAAATCCAATCTTTGCAAATGTCCATTTCAAATCAATAAATGAGTCAAACTGCTAACATGAAACGCGATCAAACTCTTGGCGAAGAGATAGCCAACAGCATCAGCCATGGTGTAGGCTTTCTGGCTGCCGTGGCCGTTACTCCCGTGCTCATCGTAAAAGCACTTCCTGCAGGCGCTGCTTCCATTGTCGGGGCAAGTATTTTCGGGGCTACTATGATGGTGCTATATCTTGCTTCTACACTTTATCATGCTTTTCCTCAAAGCCGAACAAAGCGGGTGTTTAAGATTTTTGATCATGGTGCCATCTTTCTGTTAATAGCAGGCACTTACACACCCTTCACACTTGGTGTACTTCAGGGCACCTGGGGTTGGACGTTGTTTGGAATTGTTTGGAGCCTGGCCATCTTAGGTGTGGTATTAAAATCGACTGCGGGTGCAGGCAGTGGAAAACTTTCCACGGCCTTATACCTCGCCATGGGGTGGCTGGCCGTACTGGCTGTCAAACCACTTTGGCTCAACATGCCCGCGTGGGGTTTAATCTGGTTGCTGGCAGGTGGCGTCATGTACTCGGCAGGTGTTTTGTTTTTTATGGCCGACAAGATTCGCTACACACATTTCGTCTGGCACTTGTTTGTTCTGGCCGGAACGGCTTGCCATGTAATAGCCGTTCTTGGATATGCTTATTAATTTTAAATGATAGTCCGTTTCTTTTCAATCCTACTTTGCTTTACATCCGTTCTTTGCTTTTCACAAAGTCAATTTCCTCATCAGCATGCTCATGCTCACAATGATTATGAGCATGTGCGTCCTCTGAAAGATGCTTTGCAAAACGGGTTCATTTCTGTGGAGGCAGACGTGCATCTTCAGGATGGAAAATTATTGGTTTCGCACAACCTTCCTGTAAAGAAAACTCAATCACTTGAAACGCTTTATCTCGCACCGCTTGATAGTCTATTGAAAGGGAATTCAGGAAGGGTTTATCTTGAATCTGAAATATCCTTTTATCTGATGATAGATATTAAAACTGAGGCGGAGGTCACTTATAAGGCGATCCAAAAAATAGTAAGACAATATCCCTCTTTACGTTGCTCTACTAAAAACTGTCCGGTGAAAATTTTTCTTTCAGGAAATCGTCCGGTGAATACCATGATAAAGGAAGGTTATACCGGGATAGGAATTGATGGCCGCCCTGGCGATTTAGGAAAAGGCTATTCGGTTGAACTAATGCCCGTCATCAGCGATAATTTTAAGAACTGGTCGGGTTGGAATGGTAAATCAACGCCATCCGCAAACGATCTTCTACAAGTGAGGAACCTTGCCAAGGGTGTACATGCTGAAGGAAAAAAATTACGCCTGTGGGCCGCCCCCGATAATGAAATGAGCTGGACAGCCTTATTGGAAGCAGGCGTGGACTTCATCAATACCGACCGACTCGCGGAATTGAACTACTTTTTAAGTAAGAAGGGATTC
>JANOLM010000390.1:0-8465 GCA_031419815.1 Bacteroidia bacterium | reverse complement strand
CGAAGAAACGTCTGTCGTGATCCTTGCCTAATAATTCTTTACCGTCCTTATCCAGTATCTTCACTTCCTTTACCGCTTCAGCAAAGCCCAGCATGTTCTTGTTTAGTTTAGCCACTCTCGGGCTGATTGCTGGCTCTTCATCTTTTTGCATATCTGTTTTTGAACCATTGGCGTCATACTTGCCGTCAGTCCATCGCTGAAGTTGTCCACCCCAGATTCCACCAAAGTACATGTAAGAACTGCCATCCGTGTCTGTAAAGACAGCAGGATCGATACTATAACCTCCTTCGATTGGTTTAGCC
This sequence comes from Bacteroidia bacterium, assembly GCA_031419815.1. Lineage (GTDB taxonomy): Bacteria > Bacteroidota > Bacteroidia > Cytophagales > Cyclobacteriaceae > ELB16-189. Next base: position 8,163 of record JANOLM010000390.1, on the reverse strand, counting down.
TCTGCTTTGAAGGGGCCAACAGGTGATGAACTTGTTGCAACACCAATTTTAAAAACATCCGACTTATCTTTGGCTGGGAAATACAGATAATACTTGCCATTCGCGAAAGCTGCATCTGGCGCCCACAGCTGACGACCTACCCACGGGATGTCTTTGATATCCAATGCAACGCCATTGTCTTTAGTCTCTCCTGTTACACTATCCATCGACAGGATGTGATAGTCCTTCATGTCAAAATGAGAACCAAGATCATCCTGCGCCACACCCGACTCAATATCGTGCGAAGGATAAATGTAAATCTTGCCATCAAACACGTGAGCTGATGGATCTGCTGTATAAATGTGAGTCACCAAGGGCTCCGAGATTGACTTTGGTTTTTGCTCAATTGAATCTTTGACAAAAGATTCTGTCTGATTCTCTGGTTTGTTGCTTTGACAGGCCCCTAGCAAAACAAATCCAACCATGATAATTCCAAAATAACTGAGGGGTGTGTGTTTGATCATTTTCTTTTTAGTTATAGGCATTAAATATAAGCGATAAAGAGATTAAATAGTAGAAGTTAGAGAATGGGAGCAGGTAAATTAAAATAATTTTAATTGGTCTGTTTCTTCTTCATTCCTCTGCCGGATAATGGTTTCACCAAAATTTGAAAGTGAAATACCCAGCAATCTGATTTTCTTATCTTCAGGATCAGTTGCCGCCAATAGTCGCTTTGCTGTTGCTTCAATGGTTTCTAAATCCCCGATCGTCTGTTCAAAGGATTGACTTCGTGTAACCTGCTTAAAGTCGTGATATTTAATTTTTAAGGTTATTGTCCTGCCCATTAAATTATTCCGGTGCAGACGATCATGCACATTCAAAGCAATTTTCTCCAGTTCAATGTTCATCTCGTCCATTGAAGTTAGATCAAACTGAAAGGTGTCCTCTGCTCCAACTGACTTTGTTTCCCTATGAGGTTGTACCTCGCGTTCATCAATTCCTCTTACGATCTTGTAATAAAATTTACCTGGTTTGCCGAAGTGCCGTGTCAGTTCTGATTCGGTTAGCTTCTTTAAATCGGATCCCGCATGCAAGCCATCTTTTTCATTTTCTCTGCAGTTACTTTTCCCACGCCAAAGAATTTTTCTACCGCCAGTTTCTCCATAAAACTTTCAATTCGCGAAGGCCCTATAAACGTGAGGCCATCGGGTTTATCCATGTCGGAGGCTATTTTAGCTATAAACTTATTAACCGAAACTCCTGCTGATGCAGTTAACTGCAATTCATCCTTAATAGCTTTTCGTATTTGTTTAGCTATTTCAATAGCCGATCCTATATTTTGTTTATCAAATGTTACGTCAAGAAAAGCTTCATCGAGTGAAAGCGGTTCGACTAAATCGGTATAGCGATGAAAAATCTCACGGATATTCTTTGAGACTTCTTTATAAACGTCAAACCGCGGCCTTATAAAAATAACATCAGCACATAGCTGTACTGCTTTTTTAGATGACATAGCAGATCGTATTCCAAATTTCCGGGCTTCATAACTCGCAGCCGCTACAACACCACCGCGTCCTTGTGGCGAACCACCCACTACAATTGGTTTGCCTTTGTACTGAGGGTTATCGCGCTGCTCGACAGATGCGTAAAATGCATCCATGTCAATATGAATGATCTTTCTCTGATTTCTCAAGGCGTCTTTTTCCATGCCAGTACGACTAAATGTTTAACGGCTCTATTAACATCCATCTATTGATTTTAAATTCATTTACAGCTGCATCAAATTTGAATGAATCTAATATCCGCTAAAGGTGATATAACCAAAACCATCCGTACAGTTGCTTTTCGTTTTATTTTTCTTTAATCTCATACATAAATTGAAATAAACCAATAACGATTTTTGATGGCAGGGTTTGGCACTACAGCAAGGAAAGACTCATGGTGGATACGCCCGCTATTGGTCTTCATTGGCCTCTCCTCTTTTATAGTGTATGCCACGTGGGCGGCCTTCCAAGGTGAGCACTATGCGATTGGCCCTTACCTCTCCCCTTTTTATTCTCCAGAAATTTTCGGCAGTTCACCACATAGTTGGTTTGGACCAAAGCCCTCTTGGTGGCCATTGGTTTTACCCTTCTCTCCTGCCCTTCTAATTCTTTGGGCTCCTGGTGGCATGCGCTTCACGTGCTATTATTATCGCGGTGCTTACTATAAATCATTTTGGGCCGACCCTCCAGCCTGCGCTGTAGCTGAGCCTCGCAAAACATATTGGGGAGAAAATTCATTTCCTCTTGTCATGCAAAACATTCACCGGTACTTCTTATACCTGGCTATCATTTTTGTCATCCTGCTCACTTACGATGCATGGAAAGCAATGTGGTTTATCGATCCTATTACGGGTGAAGAAAACTTTGGCTTAGGGGTGGGTACTTTTGTATTAGCACTAAACGCAACACTTCTTGGTGGATATACATTTGGCTGTCACTCCTTTCGTCACTTGGTGGGAGGATTTAAAAACCGTCTTTCAAAATCACCCATACAAAAGAAAGTTTATGATTGCTCAAGCTGTCTGAACAGAGGTCATATGAACTGGGCCTGGTTCAGTTTATTTGGAGTGATGTTCGCAGATGTTTATGTGCGTCTTTGCTCGATGGGCATTTGGACAGATTGGAGGATATTTTGACGATGTTAAAAGTTAATCGTTAACAGTTAGCAGTTAATAGTTAATCGTTAACAGTTAATCATTAGCAGTTAATCGTTAAAAGTTAATCGTAATTAAATCGTAATTAATCGTCATGCTGACCGTACTAATAAATTAACCGATAACTATTAACCGATAACTTTTAACGATTAACTTTTAACCGATAACTTTTAACGGATAACGACTAACTGCAACACATGTACGAACAATACACCCACGATGTTTTGGTAATTGGGTCTGGCGGTGCCGGATTGCGAGCAGCCATTGAAGCTGCAGATGCAGGAGTTTCTGTTGCTATGATTAGCAGATCGCTCTTAGGCAAAGCTCATACGGTGATGGCAGAAGGCGGAGTGGCTGCAGCCTTGGCCAACGTGGATGATCGGGATAACTGGAAAGTTCACTTTGCCGATACTATGCGCGGAGGTCAGTATCTGAATAACTGGCGCATGGCAGAATTACATGCGAAGGAAGCACCAGACCGAGTGAGAGAGCTGGAAGCATGGGGAGCGGTATTCGATAGAACAGATGATGGAAAAATCTTACAAAGAAATTTCGGTGGGCATAAATATCCGAGGCTTGCACATGTTGGGGATCGCACCGGCCTGGAAATGATCCGCACTTTACAAGATCATGCTATTCACCAAAAAGTGGACATTTACCAGGAGTATACGATTGTAGGTTTATTAAAAGATGGAGAGAAAATAACAGGTGCTTTTGGATACGATCGTGAAAAGGGCCTGTTCAAAGTATTTCAGGCAAAGGCTGTCATCATTGCAACAGGTGGCATGGGCAGAATATACAAAATCTCCAGCAACAGTTGGGACTGTACGGGAGGCGGTATTTCGTTAGCCTATCATGCGGGTGCGGAACTCATCGACATGGAGTTCGTTCAATTTCACCCTACGGGTATGGTGTGGCCTCCCAGTGTTCGCGGACTTCTGATCACAGAAGGTGTACGCGGTGAAGGTGGGGTGTTGCGTAATAATTTGGGTAAAAGATTTATGTTTAATGACATTCCCGATCTTTACAAGGGACAAACATCTACTGATGAGGAAGAAGGATGGCGTTACACACAAGGAGATAAAAATGCTAAGCGCCCTCCGGAATTACTTACGCGTGACCACGTAGCCCGATGCATCACACGCGAAATTAAAGAAGGGCGTGGCTCTCCGCATGGTGGTGTATTCTTAGATATAGCGTGGATAAAAGAAAAAATTTCTAACGCTCCTGAACATATCAAAAGAAAACTACCAAGCATGTATCACCAGTTTAAAGAGCTGGCCGGTGTTGATATTACAAGAGAGGCAATGGAAGTGGGTCCTACTACACATTATATCATGGGTGGTGTACGCGTTGATGCCGACAGTCAAATGACAAGCATAGCAGGCCTGTTTGCAGCCGGAGAGTGTGCGGCAGGTCTTCACGGTGCAAACCGTCTTGGTGGCAACTCTCTTTCCGACTTGCTAGTGTTTGGCAAGAGAGCGGGTGAATACGCTGCGAAGTATGCAAAAGAATCAAAGAGAGGCAGCATCACTGAAAGCCAACTTGAAGAATTTTCAAAACAGGCGCTTGCTCCATTTGATCGGGAAACAAATGCTGTAGATCAAAATCCATTTCAAATACAAGCCAACCTGCAAGAAAGGATGCAGGAACTAGTGGGAATTGTGCGTGTTGAAAATGAGCTGATTCAAGCGATTGATAAAATCAAAGACTTTGGAGAGCAAGCGGGCAAAGCAAGTTGCGGAGGAAATCGCGGTTATAATCCTGGGTGGCACACCGCCATGGAATTAAAGCATATGATTACCGTAGCCGAAGCGATAGCAAGGGCTGCAAAGGAACGTAAAGAAAGTCGGGGTGGACATTTTCGTGAGGATTTTCCAAACAAGAGCGAGGAGTTTGGAAAGGTAAACATCTGCATCAGAAAAGATGGGGCGGGCAATATGGAGGTAAAGCAAATTCCAAAACTGAAAGTCCGTGAAGACCTTCAACAGATCATAGACGAAATGAAGTAATGGCAAACGTAACATTCAAAATCTGGCGCACAAATTCCACTGGAGGGGAGTTTCAGGAATACCAAACTGAAATTACTGAAGGTATGGTAGTGCTTGATGCTGTTCACCAGATTCAGACAGAGCATGCGAATGATCTTGCCGTGCGATGGAATTGCAAAGCTGGAAAATGCGGATCATGCTCAGCAGAAATTAATGGACGTCCTAAACTCATGTGCATGACGCGCATGAGCGACATGCCGGAAGGCAAACCTATCAGCATACAGCCGATGAAAGCGTTTCCGGTTATAAAAGATTTGGTGACCGATGTATCGGTAAACTATCGCACCAAAAAGAAAATAAAGAAGTTTAACCCTCGCCCACCCGATGCAGCAGACGGCACCTGGCGGATGGCGCAAGGTGATATTGACAGAGTGCAGGAATTCCGCAAGTGCATTGAATGCTTTCTTTGTCAGGACGTCTGTCATGTCCTGCGCGAGCACAACATGCACGAGGAATTTGCAGGCCCGCGGCACCTGGTGTACACCGCTGCCCTTGAAATGCACCCATTGGATGTAGAAGACCGAAGAGAAGCCCTGAAAACTGAAGGAGGCATAGGCCTTTGCAACATCACAAAATGTTGCACAACAGTTTGCCCTGAAAATATTCACATTACCGACAATGCAATTATCCCGCTGAAAGAAAGAGTGGCAGATAAGTTTTATGATCCGATCATGAAACTCTTTCGGCTATTAAGCAACACGAAAAAGGATAAACAATCTCTCTAGAATTTTCCTCGCACCTCACCGTTAACTAAAAAGGTGCCGTTCTCTTGTACAAAGAGATGAATGCGACTGGTTTCCTTTTTTTCAGCGGAAGAGAATACTATAAATATGCTGTAGGCCCCTACCCGGTCTTTAACATCATCTGTAAAGCCCATATCAATTTTCAAGAGATCTCCCACCCTTACTTTCTTGCTGATAATTGCACGATCAACATTGTTGACAGCACGTACTTTAACCTCCATAGCTGAAAGTTTGAGGAGCTTTACATTTAGAATAAGATACGGCCGTATTCCTCCTCCATATTGTTTCTTATTATGTTCTTCATGTGTCTCAGCAAATTCTATTGTGTTAGCATTAGCCGCTGGTCTCTGCTTAAATTGATAGTCAACTTGAATTTCAAATTCTTCAGAAGGCTTGTATGGAACTTCCGTGCCCTGAAAAAAGAAAGCTATAAAATAAAAAGCTACTGAAACGCTCATTTCGAGATAGTGGAAAAAATCTGAGAAGTCTTACTTAAAGATGAGAAATTTAACGGACATAAAGAATCGACTGAGTGCACACCGTAGTTTCACTTAATAAAACAGTTATTCTCTTACCCATGTTGTGTTTTATGGAATTGTATTTGTAAAAGTTTGAATACAGTTGATTATAATTGGGGATGGATGACCATCAGCCCCATAAACCCGCCATAATAGGAATATTGAATTCCCAAAAAATTAAGGCCAATAAAGCCTGCATTGGTGTGCTAAGTACAATTCTTAAAATATATCCCAATGAGTTCACAAGCGCAGAAGTGCATTTGAAAAGTCAAGGTAAGCAGTTGTCATTAACACCCATCAGTGTCGCAAAGACACTACAACTTTTTCGAGTACGCGGCATTATACTTCCGGTGGATGACGAACCATTCGGGTTAACCAAAACGGTTGGGAGACCGGCAGTGAAATACAAAATCAATATAAAGGGCATCTCTAAAAACCTTGCCTTTGACCACCTCATCCTCAATCCTTCTCCAAAAGGAGAAGGTCAAAAGGAGTTTTTAGAGATGCCCTAAATGTATCTGACTTTCTGTGAGCAGATATGTCAGCTATCTGTTTGTATTCTCTTTAACTGATGCTTGGCCAATCAAGATACATGCTTCTAAAAAAAATGCAATCCCTTTCGAAGATTGCACTATTACTAATAACTGTTTTTTTATCGTATCATCTCATATTCATTACCTTGGACGTTGCATGAAAATCAAGTATCTTAGAACAAACACCACTAACAAAAAAGCCATGTCCTCTGCACCCAAGTTCAAAACATTTGCGGTTCTCATTCTCGTTGTTCTATCGCTTTCCTCATTGGCTCAAAAAAAGGGCTCTGTATCGAATCCACATGTGCTGAATCCTTCTGCTACAACGGTGGCTTGGGGTCATTACTGGTCAGAGATGCCACCCGTTCTTCGTATTCAATCGGGAGATTATGTGAAAGTACACACCCTGCTCACATCTACGCCCGAGCGGCTGGAGGGAGCTGGGCTTCCACCAGAGCAAGTCGAAAAGGAATTGCGCGATGTGCAAGTCATCAAAGACCGTGGACCTGGGGGTCATGTGCTCACCGGGCCAATATACATTGAGGAAGCGGAGGCCGGTGATGTGTTGGAGGTGCGTATCCATGCGATCGACCTGGCGATACCTTACGGATACAATACCATTGGTCAAAACGGATTTTTGTCGGACGAGATCTTTGATCGAAAGATGAAGCTGATCACCTTCGACCTTGAAAAAAAGATTGGCCATTTTGCAGACGGGATAGAAATTCCACTGCGCCCTTTTTTTGGAAGTATGGGGGTAGCGCCTCCAGCCGAGGCAGGTCGTTGGAACAGCGCCCCACCGTGGATCCATGCCGGAAATCTTGATAACAAAGAATTAGTCGCAGGTACCACACTTTTTATTCCTGTCCATGTGAAAGGTGCGCTGTTTGAAATCGGTGATGGCCATGCCGCCCAAGGCAACGGAGAGGTGGACATCACGGCTATTGAAACATCGTTGAAAGGTGAACTTCAATTCGTGGTACACAAAGGCAAGACATTGAAATGGCCAAGAGCAGAAACGTCCACTCATATTATCACAATGGGCTGCGACAGGGACCTCACTGCCGCCACACGCATCGCGGTGCGCGAAATGATTCGCTACTTGATGGATGAAAAAAAATTATCACAAGCAGACGCTTATATGCTCTCCAGCGTGGCTGTAGATGTGAACATCACTCAGCTGGTGGATGGCAATGTTGGAGTGCATGCGATGCTTCCGAAAGGGATTTTTGTAAAGAAATAAAGTCGCTATTTTAAGACACTACTTCCTAGCGGAGTCTCCGCCTCGGGACTCCGCGTCTTTGCTACACCTATCTCTGTGTACTACTCACGTTTCGGTTTCATAGTACGCGGAGTCCCTGCCTCGCTCATCCCTCGCTCCTGGAGACTCCGCTGCGAAGGAGACGGTTGGGAGACCGGCAGTGAAATACAAAATCAATATAAATGTATCTGACTTTCTGTGAGCAGATATGTCAGCTATCTGTTTGTATTCTCTTTCACTGATGCTTGGCCAATCAATGTACCTGCTTCTAAAAAAAAATGCAATCCCTTTCGAGGATTGCACTATTAAAAGAGCCCCCTGTCGGAATCGAACCAACGACCTACTGATTACAAGTCAGTTGCTCTACCAGCTGAGCTAAG
>JANOLM010000389.1:0-2935 GCA_031419815.1 Bacteroidia bacterium | reverse complement strand
GGTTGCTCCTCTGGAGCATATCTATCAAAACATGTGTCCTAACGGTAGCCGTTTCGGAGAGGGTGGGGGTGAGGTGACACTGAGTTCATTGGTAGAAGGGCTGGGGATGAGGTGTATTTATTTCCCGGTTTTCCTATCTTTATTGGCAAGATAAACTTCAAAACAGCATGACTTCAACTACTGATATTCGAAACCGTGTTATCGACCAATTAATGGCTATTAAGGATGCAGGCTATCTGCGGGCTTTGTCTGATATGATTAATAGCTCCCACGTACAGGAAGAAGTAGTGACGCTTACCGAAGAACAGAAAATTATGCTGGTGATGAGCGAAGAAGATATTAAAGCCGGAAGAACCATTGATCAACACACGCTGAATGAACGTGAACTGAAAGGACTCAAAGTTTAGCAGTTAAATTAAATTTTAGTGATATGGACATCAATTCAGAAAAGCAGTCTTACTGAAAGAAATTGAACAGTTGGAAGACATTTCGTTATTGAGAGTTTTAAAATCAATGCTGCACTACGGTTTGAAGAATGAAGGACGGATCAGCGTTGAGCAATATAACAAAGAGCTGGAAGAGGCCGATGCCGAAATAGAAAAGGGTGAGTTCCTTACCCAAGATGAAGCGCTGAAAGAAGTCCGTTCATGGAGAGAGTAATCGTCTGGAACAAAAGGCCTTCAAAATTTCTGGCGCAAGCCCTCAAAAGGATAAGCGAGAATTCCCTACTTCAGGCTGAACGTGTAGAAGAAGCAATATTGAATTCGATAGCAGGCCTGATCCCAAACCCCGAGAGATATCCGCGATGCTAAATGGGTTAAAGAAATTACCTAAAAATTTACAAAGAAATAAAAGTAGTTTTAATTGCCTGACGCAGATTTGTGTCAACTGTTACTTCATTGGCAAACCTATCCCATTGGGCAATGGCTGAAGAAACTTCATCTAATATGTGGACAGCCTTCTTAATGTTCATCTTTTTTGCCACCATAAGAAAATCATCTTTTGAAAAGGAGTCCCTCTTCATATTGACCGTTAAAGATTGACTGCTCACCCAGTGACTTCCTGGATGATATGAGTGACAGACATCAAACGCAGGTGATAATTTCCATTCTCCAGTAGGAGACATCAGAAATGCAAAATTTTTGGCATGATCATCACAATTCCTGCTCAATACGTTAAATACCATTCGCCTAAATAATTGTTCAGCATCTTGGTAATGAAGCCCAAGTGTCCTCATGGATTCAAACAGTTGTTCATAACTGTAAAGTCCCACTTCATTATAGTCGAAGTGGCGCAAGGCACAGAAACTCTGCATGTGAATTTTATTCCCATCTTCATCGCGGTCAAATCGTTTGGTCATAAAATGCGCCCTGTTATTTTCTTCTAACAACATGCACTCCGTCATGTTAATACCAGCTTGTTTGGCCATTAAGGAATAGGCCATTTCAACTCTGCCATATCCGTACGTTTCCCCCAACTGTTTATCGGTTACTCCATCAAATTTGATCAACCAATACGAAAAATCTCTAGGTGCCTTTACCTGACCACTTCTCACCTCCTTTGTCTTAGGATTGTAGGCGATAATCGCTTTGGCACGAGCCCCGCCTGCCGAAACACCAATTTTCAAAATATCAGCCAATGCTTCCCGTTCATTTTTTGAAAGATTGGCCGAGAAATTTTCGCGATCATTAAGAATGCGATTGGCAATTTTAACCAAGTTATCAACATCAACCGGAGATGAACGTTTTGGCTCCTTCCTGCTTGCCGGTTCAAATTCAAGAGCACCCATACCACGAGAACCAATGAATAGCATTGTTTCGATCGGAGACAAATTTGTACTTGCCCGACCGTTGGCTGCGAGCCAAGCTCGAATAACTGCATTGCCATAGTTATCAGGAAGTGAATCTGCTAACAAACCTGGAAGGCCTTTAAAGGTTGAGTTGTTATTGTGGTCAGGGAAAGAGTAAATGCGATCGCCATCCTCAATGTCCATGTGAAAGGGAGAGACATTCAACCCGAGGCTTAAAAAATTTTTGTCGTATTGAAATATTAAATTCCCTGTTCTTTCATCTTCCGATAAAGCCCCCAATCTTTTTCCCCATAGATTTACGATTACAACCTGAGCCATATTACCAGGAAGATTTAATGGTGCTGGCTTTTGTGGCTGGTTTCCTTCTGGCTCGTTTGCGTTTTTTGCTCTCCAGGTCTGCTAGTGCGATGGGGCTTATGGGCTCTTGATAATCAAATGAGTGAAGAACTTCAAGCGAACGCAGTGCCCGTAAAAGTTGAATAAGTGTAGTCAGTGTAACTGCTTTTCTTCCGGATTCGCACATCCCCACAGTTACCCGGCTTACTCCAGCCCTTGAGGCGAGTTCAGTTTGTGAAATATTCTGCGCTAACCGAACATGGTGAATAAAGCTGCCAATGCCTTCCACCAATGATTGGTCGCTTTCTGAATACCAGTTTTTAATCCTTGCTTTTCCTTGCATACCATTATTAACGTAATAAATGTATATTATAGTTTACAATAAACCAAATTAAGTAAATAATGATAACTATAATATACAATTTTAAGTATCACTAGATCACTGTATAAGGCCAAGCATGAGTAGGCTTTGGTCTTAGCGTTGGCCTGCACAATGTGTGGCGTTATTGGGATAGGTTAGTAGCCAAATCAGCTCAATTATCTGCAAATCGAGCATATACAAAAAAAACAATAAATTGTTATAACAATGTTATAACTTTGTGTATATATTTGAGTATGATTAAAACATTAACATCGGTAGGAAATAGCAAGGCTGTTATTTTGCCTGCTGAAATGGTGAAGAAATACAAGCTTGATAAAGTTGTGATCGAGGAAACGGAAGATGGAATTCTGATCCGCTCGGCGGTAAAGGATTCGAATTTTCATAAGGCCATTGAAAAATTGAGGGAA
>JANOLM010000388.1:0-3047 GCA_031419815.1 Bacteroidia bacterium | reverse complement strand
CACCAACTTGTTGACCCAATATCTTTAATTGATCAATTGCTGCGGGTCGGTAAATGTCACAGGCGGTTAGTAAAACACTGCGTCCCTGGCGTTTTAAATAACTGGCAAGCTTGCCAGAAAATGTTGTCTTACCGGAACCTTGCAAACCCGCAATAAGAATTACAGCAGGGTTGCCTTCAATCTTAATGTCTTCACTCTCGCCCCCCATCAGTTGGGTGAGCTCATCGCTGGTGATTTTGGTGAGTAATTGACCCGGTGAAATTGCCGTAAGCACATTTTGGCCCATCGCTTTTTCCCTTATCTCGTCAGTTACATCCTTGGCGACTTTATAGTTAACATCCGCATCAATAAGAGCCTTGCGGATTTCTTTAATGGTGCTGGCAACGTTGATTTCGGTAATCCTACCCTGACCTTTCAGTGTTTGAAAGGCTTTTTCCAACTTAATACTTAAACTATCGAACATGGACTGTGATTAAATTGATTTATTGACTGATTTCCTTGTGCCTCTGATATCAGAAGGCTGGCAAGAAAAAGTTTACAAATTTAACTTCTATTTTGATATGGAAAAGTAATCTCTTTTGCAGACTTTTTCACGCAAAGGCGCAGGGCTAGCAAAGACTACGTCAACGACTTAGCGTGATTAGATTTTTGGATTTTTCCTGAATCAGACGAAAGGCATTGGTAATGGCCTCATATTCAGAAACCTGATAGTCCATTAAACTTAATGTAGTGGTAATTCCAATTTTTTGTAATTCCAAACTGCGCAATTCACATTTTCCGGTAATCGCTACAACTTGCTTATTGTACTTTAGGCCAAGTCGTCCAATCTCCATGACCACTTTTCCGGCCAAAGTTTGTTGATCGATTTTTCCTTCGCCAGTGATGATAAGATCAGCGTGCTGAATTTTTTCTTCCAAATCTGTTGCTTTAATAATGAAATCCATGCCGCGATGAATAGCGATGTTAAAAAAAACTTTTGCTCCTCCCGGCAAGCCGCCTCCTGCTCCTGCACCTGGAAAGTTGGCTGATGTTTTAAAAGTCTTTTGTGCAATCGCTTCAAAATTCCTCAATCCGTCATCGAGGTGTTTGACAGCTTTCTCATTGGCTCCTTTCTGAGGACCGTAAGTGTACGCAGCACCGTGTATTCCGAACAAGGGATTATCCACATCACACAAAGCCATAAACTCAACTTCTTTTAGGCGGGGATGAGCATGAGCTGTTTCTATTGACTTTAGTTGAACTAGATTTTTACCAATCGGTTTTAGAAGTTCTCTTTTTGAATCATAAAATTTAAATCCCAGCGCGTGTGCCATGCCCATGCCAGCATCATTTGTGGCGCTTCCGCCAATGCCCATTAGTATTTTTTTTACGCCTCTATCCAGTGCGTCCTTGATGAGTTCACCTGTTCCTAATGTTGTTGTAAAAAGAGGATTTCGATTTTCTGGTTTTAAAAGTTGAAGCCCCGAAGCTTTGGCCATCTCTATAAAAGCTGTGCTGCCATTTTTTGAAATTCCATACTCCGCTTTTATTTTTTCAAAATCTGGTCCAGTTACCTCAGCGGATATGATATCACCTTTAAAATAGTGCGTCAACAATTCACAAGTACCTTCACCTCCATCTGCCATGGGAATAGAAGTAATAGTAAGATCAGGATTTGTTTGTAACAGACCCAACGTAATAGCATCACAAACTTCCTTTGCGGTAAGCGAACCCTTGAATTTATCCGGTGCGATAAGGATTTTCACAGGAGGAGAAAAAGTAAAATGGAAGTAAGCAATGCTGTAATTCCTTGGGCAAAAGAAATCAGGGTGTAACTTCGAAAAGCATCTTTAGAACTGATGCCGCCAAATTGTGATACTACCCAGAAATAGGAATCATTGGCGTGAGACACCGTCATTCCTCCACCGCCAATTGCCAGAATGAGAATGGCAAGATCCGTGGGCTCTGTAAACCCCGAAGAGACTGCCAATGGGGCAAGTAATGAACTGGTGATAATCATAGACGAGGTAGTGGAACCCTGGGCGGTTTTTAGAATCGAAGCGATAATGAATCCTGCCAAAAGAAAAATAATACCACTTACCTGAGAATCGGAAATGTATTCTTTTAGGATCACATCAATGCCACTGGATTTGATGACGGAGCCAAATGCGCCACCTGCACCTGTGATGAGCAGGATAATGCCAGCATCTTTAAGGGCTTCAGAAATCCAGGCTGGCCATTCCTTGTTCTGATTTTTTTCAAGTAAGGTGAAAGAGAACAACAGTCCGATTGTTAGCGCCACAATAGGCTGACCAACCGTGTGCATAACAGATGCTATGATAGTACCACCTGAAATCATTTTAGGAACGGAGGATAATGAAATTAGAATAATGGGAAGTATCAATGGAAGAAAAGCCCTGAAGGCTGGTATGGATTTAACCTCGATAATTTTTGCAGGTGGCGGCAGTGTCGAGGTGATTTTACTTCCAAATCTTTTTGCCAGTAAATAGGAAACAAAGGCAACAGGAATTGTTCCCAATATTCCAATAAGAATTACGGTACCGAGATTTCCCGAGACACCAAGATTGGCAGCTGCGGCTAACGGGCCAGGAGTAGGAGGGACGAGTGTGTGCGTTGTATATAGTCCGGAGGAAAGAGCAAGCGAAAGTTGTGCAGGATTCACGGATGCTTGCGCAGCGATAGATGGAATAAGCCTTGATAAAATGATAAAACCAGAATCACAAAAGACTGGTATGCCAACGATTACGCCAATAACCGTCATGGCCAGAACGGATCGCTTTGCGCCAAAGAGATGAACCAATCGTTGGCTGATTACTTCCATTGCTCCAGTCTTTTCCATTACAATACCCAAACATGAACCGATTGCAACTAGAAACCCAATTTGAGAGAGCAATGAACCGAAGCCCGACTGCATGGACATCAAAATCTGTGGAAATGATTGTCCTGAAATTAATCCAAAAACAATAGCGGCAAATAACAAAGAGAAGAAGGCGTGAAGATTGAGATAACGGGTGATTAAAATCATTCCGCTGATGGAGATAACTAAT